>CAYJAF010000003.1:0-89404 GCA_964368195.1 uncultured Thermodesulfobacteriota bacterium | reverse complement strand
TCACAGCTAACAGCCGCATCCGTCAAGATGTGGGACGTGCTTTGGCCAAAAGGCGGGAGAAGTTTATCATTCAAGGGCATTTGTGTACCATGGAAGATGATGAAGGCCAAAATGTGCGCGTCCGAGATGGCAAGCTGGTCGAGGAAAATTTTGAGCGTCTTTACCGCGAGTTGGAAACTGATTATATTGATATTGGCATGTTTTTTTATGTGGATAGCGATGAAGATTTTGAGGCTACTTTTAATGGTAAGCCGCTTGAATATGCCCTTAATCTTAAGGAGCAAGGCCGTTTGGGCCACTTGGCCTTGAGTTCTCATAATCCCCGTGTGGCCTTGAAAGCAGTGCGAACCGGTTTGATAGATGTTTTGATGTTCAGCATTAATCCGGCTTACGACATGGAAGCGGCCGAGGCTGATATTGAAGATATGTTTAATTTTACGGGGTTGGCGGAATCCGGTTGGCAAACGGAACCCAGTCGGCAGGAGCTGTATTTGGCTTGCGAAGAGTTGGGTATTGGCCTGACGGTTATGAAAGCTTTGGCCGCAGGAACTCTTTTGACTGCCGAAACTTCCCCCTTTGGCCAAGCCATGACTGTGCCGCAGTGTTTTCACTACGTTTTTTCGCGGCCGGCGGTGGCCTCCATTTTAGTGGGTTGTCAAAATAGCCAAGAATTGCGCGGAGCTGCTCAAGCTTTGGAGGCAAGCCCAAAGGAGAAAGATTTCCGTCATATTTTTGCCAACCAGCCGAAATTTTCAGCCCAAGGCCGCTGCATGTATTGTAATCACTGCCAGCCATGCCCGGAAGCCATTGATGTGGCTGCGGTGACCAAGTTTCTGCACTTGGCTCAAGCTCGCGGTGGGGCTAACGAAACTGTGCGTGACCATTATTGGGGCTTGAGGAAAAATGCGAGTCACTGTTTAGCTTGTGGCCAGTGCGAGCCCAATTGTCCTTTTGGGGTTGATATTCGGCAAAATATGGAACTGGCTTTAGCTATGTTCCACCAGCCGTAACTATAGAAAGGTGTTAAGGAAACGCTGATTTATTAGCGTTTCCTTTTGGAAGTTGGCAATTTTGCCAACTTCGCCGCGCCAAAATGAGAGGAAAAACAATGTTTTTCCGTCCCGAGCGGGCTCATGAAAGGCAGCGTGTCTTGCTGATTTATTAGCGGTTCCTTGCAAAGTTGGCGATTTGTTTGTTTCGCCCAGAAATTTTATGCAGATGTCTTTTTCGATTTTTCCAGCCAAGTGATAATGGTATCATAAAGGATTTCCGGCGAAATAGGCTTGGTGACGTGGTCATTCATGCCGTGAGCTAAGCTTATATCTTTGTCGCCGCTCATGGCATGCGCTGACATGGCTATCACGGGTAGATTCGCAAAGCGGTCTTGTTTACGAATGCGAGAGGTGGCCGTTAAGCCATCCATAACCGGCATTTGAATATCCATCAACACCAGATCATATTGTTTCTTTTCAAGCATATCTAAGGCTTCTTGGCCATTTTCGGCTACTTCAATTTTAAAGCCCATTTTTTTCAAAAGCCCTTTAGCCACCATTTGGTTGATGGGGTTATCTTCCACTAATAAAATGAGCTCATCACGAGGAGCATATTCCTTTACGGGAGCAGTTTTCTTGTTTTGTTTCGGCAGCATGGCCAGGTGCTCTTTGTTGTTTTGATCAAAGATTTCAAAACGAGCGGTGAAATAAAACGTTGAGCCTTTACCATATTCACTTTCTACCCAAATTTTTCCATGCATGAGCTCGACAATATGTTTGCTGATGGCCAATCCCAGCCCGGTGCCGCCATATTTACGGGTGACGGAATTATCGGCTTGGGTGAAAGAGGAAAAGAGGCGATCTTTTTGTTCCGGGGTGAGGCCAATGCCGCTATCTTTCACAGCAAAGCTTAAGAGAACTTCGCCGTCTTTTTCTTCTATTTTTTCCACATGCAATTCAACCCCACCTTTTTGGGTGAATTTTAAAGCATTGCTAGCCAAGTTAAACAAAACCTGCCGCAGGCGAAAAGAATCGCCAATAAACTTTGTTTCAATCAAATCCGGCTCAATAACAACCTTGGCCGTAAGGTTTTTTTCGGCCACTTTGTGATCATAAAGTGCCTGAATATCTTCAACAATCTCGCGTATCGTAAAAGGAGTCCTCTCTATTACCAGCTTCCCTGCCTCGATTTTTGAAAAATCTAAAATGTCACTGATAACCCGCAACAGGTTTTTGGCTGAATGGAGGGCTTTTTGCAAATAATCATTTTGTTGGGTAGTGAGCTTTGTGTTACTCAACAAGTGTAAAAGCCCTAAAACCCCGTTTAATGGAGTGCGGATTTCATGGCTCATGTTGGCCAAAAATTCGCTTTTAGCTTTGCTGCTTTCTTCGGCGTTAAGCTGGGCAATTTCCGCTTCGTCAATTTTGGCTTTTAAGGTTTCCACCATGAAAAGAAGATCGCCGTATACCCCGATGCGGGGTGAGCCATCGTCGATATTGTAATCACCTTCAGTGACGCGCTTTGTTTTTTCCACCAGTTGTTTGGGGTCTATGCCCAATTGCTTTATGATGTTGCGGGAAAGAAAGAAAGTTGCGATAACTCCAAACAGGGCAACAATTGGAAAGATTATATAAACAAATTTTCTTGTTTCAATGACTGTTTCATGGCCGTCTATAGAGGCTGCCTGAGCACTGACCACATTTAAGAGCACCAGCTGCGCCAAGACCCTTGAGGCGGCTTCGAAAAGATTCCTAGATTGGTCAATTAGAATTTCTTGGGCTTCTTCCGTGCGGTTTGCTTGTGAAAGAGGAATAATCACATTGTGAATTGCTAAATATTTGGCCCATAAGTCAGAAAATTTATCATAAACGTCTCGTTCTTCTATAGAGGAGATTAATTTTTCATAGCTTTTGCGGATAATGGATATTCTGATGCTTATGTTGGCCAAAGCAGCTTCATATTCTTTCATATCTTCTTCATCAGTGGTGTAGATGTGAATTATTTCATAGCGGCGATGAGCTTCAACTAAAGCGTGCAAAGTTTTTACATCAACAGTGGCCGGAAACCAGTTGGTGGAAATTTCGCTTGTTTTTTGATTGAGGATGTTAATTTGGTGAACCATGAACAGCAATAGGCCAAAACTAACCAAAAGGAACAGTGTTATGAATATTCCAAATTTTACCACAAGACGCATGGTGATATTCCTTTATATTTAAATACCTCTATTGTTTGCCCTGTTTAAAAATCAAGAGTTTTGGTAAAATGTGATTTTTCCAAAACTCTTGATTGATAAAAAGAGGATTCGTTTATTTACGCCACTTTTGATCTTTGATTAAATGAAATAAGTATAACAAAATACAACACTAATAGCAAGTAAAACAGTGCCCTGCACCCGCAGGGCGGTTGCCCTGCACCCGCAAATGCTTCGCATTTGGCCGACGTCGCTAGCACTCGCTACGTCTTAAAAAAAGCAGCTCTCGTTTCCGAGTAGTGACTTTGGGAGGGCAAGAATAGCCGAACAACTATGTAAGCAAGGGTGACGTAGGAGAACTGTGCAGAAATTGAGTGACATTTGCCCTACTGTTTGAGCGCCAGCGAGTTGTAGGGCTAATGGCGTCAATTACGGAACAGTTACTCCGTAGGAACCCGGCAGGCAGGGCCTTTGCCCTGCACCCGCAGGGCGGTTGCCCTGCACCCGCAAATGCTTCGCATTTGGCCGACGTCGCTATCGCTCACTACGTCTTAAAAAAAGTTACTTTCGTTTCCGAGTAGCAACTTTGGGCAAAGGAAGAATGCCTCGGCCCAAAACCCTTACAATATCCTGTAACTTCACCTAATAATTATAACAAATTCTTGTGAGAAAGGCAAACAAAGCGCATTGGAAACTGCTTGCGTTTGCTTTGGAATCGTGCTAAATTACCAGTTGAAAATTATAATCTTATAAATGTCTATTTCGCTTGGGTTTTAACTGAAAACTCAAATAAAAACAAGGGGTTATTTAAATGAAAAAATTACATATCTCAAAAGTGGCCGCCGGTCTGGCCCTCTCGCTAAGCCTTTTCTCTTCGAATGTGGCGTGGGGGAGTGATTCATACATCATAGACCTTAAGCGGCCCCGAGAGTCAATGGGTCTCGGAATCGACATAACTTTAAGTGATAAAAAAGAACTGCTGAGCTTAAACAGGGAGAACGAAACGGCCGAGTACATCCAGGTCGCCACCAGCAGAACCAACGAAAGCTACGCCCAAGGCTACCTCGCTGAGGGTGATTCCGACGGCCTCATCAAAGATAATTTTGTCGTTGATGCCAAGGGCAACACCTACTACTTCCCAGACGACCTCCAAAATCTAGAAAAAGCCATTCCCGTTGAAGGCGGTAACAAATACGAGTTCAATGACAAAACTGTTATGGCGCCCAGCATGACAATAGAAGCCAACAAAGAATCCTACTTCGAACTAGTCTTAAATCGAAATCAAGAAATAGTGACGGTTAAGACCACAAACAACACCTCATACGCCAGCGGCACCAACTACACCTACTCCTCCGGCGACGACGACTCAGGCGTTCCGAGCGGAAATGAGTTGTTCGACAACGGCAACCCTCCCTCCATCACCGGCAACGAACTAATTCAAATAACCGTAACAATTCCCGATGGAACATTCACCACTGGTAGTGTTGGAGGTACTACTCCTTTGGCGGCAGGCACTTATTCCTTTGGCACAGTAAATGTACATAATGGCGAAATAACCGGCGCTTCCATGACTGCGACTCGAGGCCCAGATAGTACCCTTGGAGTAAACGTCATAGATGGCAAGGGATCAATAGATGGCAAGGGATCAATAGACGGTTATAATATTAAAATTGATGGTACCGATGGCACTATCACCGGTGATAAAGATTTCAACATCACCAGTTGGAATATGACCGGGACTAACGCTGGGGGAGAATTTACAATAGAGCTAAACGACCCTATTAGCCCGATTACAGGCACGACCACTCCTACCTCTACCAACTGACAACAACTCAAATGCTAGGCACATTTGCTAGGCACGTTCATAATAACAGCAACAAGGAAAAGAATAATGTTTGGAAAAATTGTTTTCATTTCAGCCATTTGTTTGTGTGCATTCACAGGCTTGGCTCATGGGCAAATGCCCCCAAGCGCAAACAGCCCGGCGGCCTTAAACGCCCTTGAGCAAGCCGCCGCCGAAGCCTACACCTTGTTAGAACAAAAAAAGTTCCAACAAGCTTACGAACTTTTCAGCCGCCTACAACGCGACAATCCCCACGATGCGCACCTAGCCTTGGGCCTTGCTCGGGCGGCTGTGATGTCGGGCAACGCCAGCGAAGCCGAAAACATTTATGAAGCCCTTGTTGCCGCTTTCCCCAAAGATACTGCCTTGTTGCGCGAACTGGCCTTTGCCCGCCACCAACAACAAGATCTCCACGGCGCCCAAACAGCTTTGGCCCAAGATGCCACCCTCTCGGCCCAAGAGCGCGAAACTCTTTTGACAAATTGGGCCGAAAATAAAAACGAACGCTTCTTTGTCTCCGGCGTTTTGCGCACGGGCTTTCTTTACGACAGCAACGCCAACGGCGGCCCGGCTTCTAACGATATTCTGTTGGGCTCTTGGAACGTGCGCCTTAACAATGCCGACGCCGTGGAAACAGCCGCGCCTTACATAGGCGGCAAAGTCGACATGGATTACCGCTTAAGCGAAACAAGCCCCTGGTGGTTGGTGGGCGATTTCTCTTTCTTCGCCCGCTATAACACCAACAGCGACCTGGACGACCTAAATTTACGCTCGTCAGAATGGGGCGCAGCCAGCGTGGGTTTTAGGCACATCGGCACCCACACCATGTTTGATTTCCGCATTAAAGGCGAAATTTTTGATTACGATTTTTACCAAAACGTCGCCGCTTGGGGCCCCAAAGCCACCTTTATTTTCGCGCCCACGCCTAAAGTTCACCTCATCACCGAGGCGAGCTATGACCGCCGCAACTATTCCGACAACGACGGCTACGACGGCTCTTACCTCAGCGCCGGACAATACGCTCGTTTCTTCTTCGGCGATGGCCACAACGCCACCATTGGCGGGCGCTACCTTAAAGGCTCCGCCGATTTCGAAAACTTCTCCTACGATGGCTATGAGGCCTCGCTGGCGTTCTCCTTCGACGTCCCCCAAAACTTCACCGCCAGTAGTGCCGACATAACCATCGCTCCCTTCATTAGCTATCTTAGCCAAGATTACGATGGCCCGGCCACTGTGTTTGAGGTCGCCAACCGTGAAGATAATCGTCTGCGCACCGGGGTCGGCTTCACTTTGCCGCTCACTGACGATGGGTGGAATTTTGAACTCAATTATCAATACTCCAACAACAGCTCCAACAGTGAGCTCTACGACTACGATCAGCACACCGTTATGACGGGGGTAGCCTACCACTTTTAGCAGGGCGTTCGCCCTGCACCCTCGGCAGGGCATTCGCCCTGCACCCACAGATGCTCCGCATCTGCCCGTTGTCGCTTGGCCGATAGGCCAAGCTTACTACCTATTAAACAAACTGCTTTCGTCTCCGAGTAGTTGCTTTAGGCAGGGGCAAGAAGGGTGAGTTTAGTTACTACTCGGAAACAAATATCACTTGTCCTCTTCAAAGTAAGCGAAGCGGTATCGGCGTAGAGAACTGTGCAGTAATTGAAGGCGTAAGCCCTATTGTTTGAGCGCAGCGAGTTGTAGGACTTCAAGGCTCAATTACGGAACAGTTGCGCCAACGGAGGCGCAAAGACTACACTAACCCTCACCTGTATAAAACAAAAAAGTTTTCCCCAAAGTTTTCCCCAAGGAGCAAATATCATGATTCTTTCGCCCCTCGATAAGCACAACGAAACACTTCTGGAAAACGTCCAACCGAAAACCTACGTCAACCCCAAACCGGCTCCAATCTACAATCTGGTCGTAATAGGGGCCGGGTCAGCCGGGTTGGTGGCCGCAGCCATTGCCGCAACTTTAGGGGCAAAAGTTGCCCTGATTGAAGAGCATTTTATGGGCGGCGATTGTCTTAACGTTGGCTGTGTGCCTTCCAAGTGCCTAATTCGCCCATCGAAACTTGTGGCCGAAATGCGGGACGGGGCGAAATTTGGCCTCGCTCCTCGAGAAGTTGGCGCCACCGAGTTCACAACCATAATGGAAGAGCTTCGCCGCATAAGAGCCGAAATCAGCCCGGCCGATTCAGTTAAGCGCTACACCGACTTAGGGGTCGATGTGTTTTTGGGCCGCGCCGAGTTTGAAAACGCCCAAACAGTCACCGTCAATAATAATGAAAAGCTCCACTTCCGCAAGGCCGTCATTGCCACCGGAGCCCGCGCGGTTAAGATTCCCATCGAGGGCTTAGCCGCCGACGATGAAGACGTCATCACCAATGAAACAGTCTTTAACCTCACCACCTTGCCAAAGCATATTCTCTTTTTGGGCGGCGGCCCCATTGGTTGCGAGTTAGCCCAAGCTTTCCGCCGCTTGGGTTCCCGGGTGAGCATCATTCAGCGGGGCAAATTCCTGCCTCGCGAAGACCAAGACGCCTCGGCCATTTTGGCCCAAACCTTTGCCGAAGACGGGGTTGAAGTTCATCTTGATTCCGAACTATTGCGCGCCGAAAAACTCCCCGGCGGCCAAATAAAAGCCCTCATCCAAGAAGAAGACGGCAGCCAGCAAACGTTGGAAGTTGACAAAATTTTTCTCGGCTTGGGTCGAGCTCCCAATGTGGAAAACTTGGGGCTAGAGAAGGCCGGGGTGAGTTTCGACAAACGTAATGGCGTCACGGTAAACGACAACCTCCGCACCACTAACCCCAACATTTTCGCCGCCGGTGATTGCGCCATGGTTCTCAAATTTACCCACGCCGCTGACGTCGCTGCCCAAATTGTGGTGCAAAATGCGCTATTTAAAGGACGAAAGACTTTGAGTGCACGCCTTATCCCCTGGTGCACTTACACTGAGCCGGAAATTGCTCATGTTGGAATGTATGAAGATGATGCCCATCGAGCCGGCTTGGAAGTGGATTTTTACCGCCACGATATGAACGAAAACGACCGTGCTTTGGCCGACCGTGAAGCGTGCGGCTTCGTTAAAATCATGACCAAGAAAAACAGCGGCAAAATCTTGGGCGCCACAATTGTTTCGGCCCATGCTGGCGAAATGATTAGTGAAATCACTACCGCCATGGTGGGAGGTATCGACCTTGGCAAACTTGCGGAAGTAATTCACCCTTACCCCACCCAAGCGTCAGCCGTGCAAAAAGCGGCTCAGCTTTACAGTAAAAAGCGGCTAACTCCGTTAGTAGCTAAAGTCTTGAAATGGTTTCTCAACTTCCAACTGAAGAAGTAAACATAGTTGTTTTGCTATGACCAATGACACCATAATTTTATTGACTCGCTACCCCCAAGCCGGGAAGGCCAAAACTCGTCTCATTCCCCATTTGGGGGCCGAAGGTGCTGCTGAGCTCCATCGTAAAATGGCGGAATTTACTTATAATGAAGCGGTATCATTGGGAATTCAAACCGAAGTTCACTATCTAGGGGCCACGGAAACCGAAATGAAATCGTGGCTGGGTGCCCTTAATGTCAATAGTGTTTCAAGCGCCAACAACTTGCCGAAACCCCTCTTTATCCCCCAAGTTGAAGGTGATTTAGGGGCGAAAATGTTCGAACCTATTAACGGCTTTTTAACTAAAAATATTGGCCAAAATGCGCCCCAGAATCAGGGTAGGCAACGCCGTAAAGCCGTGCTCATTGGGAGCGACTGCCCAAGTAACCGCCGCTCAAACCTTCGAATCGCTTTCGAACTCTTAGACTCAGCCGATTGCGTTTTGGGCCCCAGTTGTGATGGCGGCTATTACCTCATAGGTTGCGCCGCCGATTGCACTAAAAGTCCTGAAGCTTTAGCCAATAAATTCAAGCCATTATTTCAGAATATTACCTGGGGCACCGAAACGGTTTTGGTTCAAACAAAAGCGAAAATTGAAAGCCAAAAACTTCGAGCCGCCTACCTTCCGACTCTAGACGATGTCGATACCATAGACGACGTCCCTCCGCGCATTTCCGTCATCATTCCAACCCTCAACGAAGAGCAAAACCTGGGCCGCTTGTTAGCTAACTTACCGCCGGCTTTTGAGGCGGAAATTATTGTTGTCGATGGTGGAAGCAGCGACAAAACCCTTGAAGTTGCAAGCGCTTACAGTGCCATAGCGCTTTCAACAAAAGCCGGACGAGCCAAGCAGTTATCAGCCGGAGCCCAAAACGCCACCGGCGATATTCTCTTCTTTCTCCATGCCGATAGCATTCTCCCCCCCAGCTGGGATACCATGATTCGTCAAGCAATGGCCGACCCCGCAAACAGTCTTGGCTATTTCCGCTTTGCCTTAACCGAAAAATTCTGGGCTAAATATTCTATCGAATGGACAACGCGCCTCCGCTGTAAATTGTTAAAATTACCTTATGGTGATCAAGGTCTTTTTGTGCGCACCAAAGATTTCAAAACCTGGGATTTACCGGTCGTGCCCATTTTGGAAGATGTGTTTCTCGTCAAAAAAGCACGTGAAAACGGCAAACTAGCCCCACTCTCCGCCACGCTCTACACCTCAGGACGCCGCTGGTTCAAACACGGTTACATCAGAACAAGCGTCATAAATGGCAGCGTCATGGCGGCAGCAAAATTGGGCCTCGATTTGGAAACCATCAAACAAGCTTATTGGCAAGGCCGCAACCCTCTGCTAATTTGGGTGCAACGATTGTTTAAGTCGCGGTAATAATTACCAAAGGTCAGTGAATAATTTAACACAGCAGACGAAAATATTATTTTGTGTTATAATTTGCGATGGAGGTATTAGTGGAAATGGAACATAGCAAAAATAGCGAAACTGTGATTGGCATCGTAGGCGGCAGTGGGTTGTATGCCCTTGAAAATATTAAAGATTTAGAAGAGATTTCCGTTGAGACACCATACGGTAAACCATCTGCTCCTTTTATGGTGGGGAAAATGGGCGGGGCAAAGGTTGTGTTTCTTGCCCGTCATGGACGAAACCACGAGTTTTTACCATCGGAAGTGCCTTACCGAGCCAACATCTATGCTCTAAAATCCCTTGGGGTGCGTTACCTTTTGTCGGTGAGTGCGGTGGGCTCCTTGCGGGAAGAAATAGCCCCCCGCGATATTGTTTTAGTGAGCCAATACATTGATTACACCAAAACCAGGACGATGACTTTTTTAGGAGAAGGTATCGTTGGGCACGTTTCCATGGCCCAGCCTACTTGTTTGAAGTTAAACGATATATTGCACGGTTCTGCCGTTAAAGTTTTAGCCGATAGTGGCCAAAAAGCTCATCTCGGCGGCACTTACATCTGCATTGAAGGCCCCCATTTTTCCAGCTTGGCTGAATCAAAACTCTTCCGCATAATGGGAGCTGATTTGGTAGGCATGACCAATATGCCGGAGGCCAAACTGGCCCGGGAAGCACAAATCGCCTATGCCTCCATGGCCATGGTTACCGACTACGATTGTTGGCGCGGACTTGAAGAGGCCGTGACCGTGGAAATGGCCATCAGCAACCTTAAAGCAAACACGGAAAATGCCCAGAAAATTGTGGCTCTAGCTGTTGAGCAAATAGCCGCCCAAAAACCGCTTTCCATTGCTCACAATGTCCTGGAGACGGCAGTATTTACTCCCTTTGAAATCTTGCCACCGGCCAAACGAGAGTTGTTTAATTTATTGAGGAGTTAGGGCGATTTAAAACTAAGTTGGCGCATAAGCTCTAGGTGTTTGAAAGTCCGGCGTGCTTTACTGAAAAACGTTCAAAAGGGAGTTTTTCAGTAAAGTACGCCGGACTTTCACTTTAGTCGATATTAGCATTCAGCTAAAATTTTACGATTATTGTATCATTAAAAGCTACGGGGGTTCGGGTCGTAAAACTGGCTGATTTTGGTGCGTGCAACACCATAGCTATCTTCAGCTTCATTGATAATGGCCTCAACCTTAGCTAAAATTTCCGGCGAAATTACTCGGGGCACATGGGTGCTTAAAATCTTTTTCGCCTTCAAATTAGCGGCCATCGGCATATCTAAACTGCCGCTCGCTTCCCAGGCTCCGCGGTTGCGTCTATCCATCAGTTGCGGTTGTGATTGCATTTTACGGTGAACAAAAGTATCTTTGTGACCCATGAAATCCTTTCCAGGGCCAACTTCTTTAATAATATCCACCGCTAAAGTCAAATCATTAACCGTGATGCCGCGCAGACCAAAAGAGATCATTTCCGCAAATTCACAATCCATAACCAGCTGCTCAAAGCTGACGGTCAAGCCTCCATTTAACATACCCAAACCGTAGATCAGGTTGGCACCTGCCAACACCGGGAGTAAGGTGGTGTATGCTTTTTCAAAGGAGCTTTGCTCGTCTTGCACTTTTGAATCTGTCTACGACCCGGCCACCATGCAGGGCATTTTATAAAATTGCGCAATGGCCGCCACCGCCGCACTAATTTGCGCAAGCTCAGGTGACCCAACCGCCGCTGTTGCCGTGCGAAGGTTCATGGCGGTGGTGGAGGTGCCGTAGACACATGGGTTCCCGGGGTTTACCAATTGGGCTAAAGTGAGCCCGGCCAAGACTTCGGCGTTATGGACAACTAAAGTGCCGGCCAAGTGAATGGGCGAACTTCCCCCGGCCATGGCCATGGACAACACTTCGCAAGGCAAGCCTTTTTCGGCGGCAAAAATTATGATGTCGGCCAATTCCGGGGAAATTTTCAAAGGGCTGATGGGGCAACCGCCAAAATAAACAGGCGGGCGTCGCTTCATTTGTTCCGGGCCCACCAAAGCTTCGGCAATGCGGTAAATATATTCACATTCTTCAGCGCTGTTCGGGCCGCAGTCAAAAGGTTTGGTGGTGTTCAGCATGACGGCGGCAGCGTTGTAAAGTCCATTTAAGCTCTGCGAAACATCAGAGCCGTTAACAATGGTGCAAGCCACGTCTAAAACGTCCAAGCCGTCAACCATTCTGGTCAAATCAACTAAATCCCGAATAGTGGTCTCGCGCACTTGACCGCTCACTAAATCGAGAATCTCCACCCCTTCGGTGAAACTGGTGTAGTTGACCCGGTTGTTTTCCATAACCACATCGTGCTCAGGAATACGCCCGTAGGCCACGAATTTAGGTGGAATCAAGCTTAGCGATTCTTCAATCAGGCGGGCGGGGAAGCGAACGATTTTCGTCTCTTCATCAACCATCGCCCCACCACGGGCGTAAATTTCCCTAGCTTTTGCGTTTTCCACCTTCACCCCGGTGTCGTGGAGAACTTCCAAAGTGGCCAGGTGAATTTCTCTCAATTCAGCATCGGTAAAGACTTGTAAATTCAAGCCGCCGTTTTGTAAAAAACCGGCCCGACTGTTTCTTTTAGTCATAACAACACTCCTTTACGAATGTAGGTTTTACTGCCAAAGGACATAGTGAAAGCTGATTGCCCTTTGGCTTAACTTTTTATTCTTTAGCCGCAAGTGCTTCTTCTGCTGCCAGACGATCTTTGCGGTAATACCAGCGGAAGAAGTAGTAAACTACCGGCCCGGTTGCCAAGCCGATAATACCGTTTATAATATCGCTGGCCGTCATGTGGTAGAAAGCAAAGATGATGACCAAAATGGGCATGGCAACAATAAGAGCCAAAAAGCCATTACCGCCGGGGACTTTATAGGGGCGCGGCTCATCAGGTTTTGTATAGCGCAAAATTAAAGCCGAAAGCATGAACATGGCCACCGGGAAGAAATAGAGAGTCATGGCCATGACCAAAAGGGTGGCGAAACTATAGACCGACAAAATGATATTGACGATGGAAGTTACTAAAATAGCCCACAACGGAGTGCCATATTTTTCGCTCACTTTGGCAAATGACTTGAAGAACAAATGATCGCGCGCCATGACAAAGGGGAAACGGCTGGTGGAGGCTATGTAGGCGTTATAACAAGTGAGGTTTGAAAAGAGAGCCGACACTAAGAACGCTATCATCAACCAAGTTCCGCCAATGCGCTCGCCCATTTCCACAAAAGTGATGACGCCTTCGCCGGCTTCTGCACCCCAACTGCTCCAGTCGCCAACAACGGCGCTACCCACCAAGGTCGGGACAATGTAAAATAGAGCGGTGATCGGTAAACAAATGAAAAGACCTTTGGGAATCAGCGAATAAGCCCCGTCAACCTCTTCGGCCACACTGCCTATGGCCTCATAGCCGCAATACATCCACATGCCCAAAATAAGGCCGTAGCTGGCAAAGCCATCGACTTGGAAAGCTGAGAGGGAAAAATTGGCGAAAATGTCGTGCTCCATTTGACCAATGCCCATAAAAGTGGCAATGATAAAGGGGGTGACGGCGATAAGCACAAAAACAACGGCCGAAGAACCCAACGCTCCAACACCTTTAATGTTGATGAAGGCAATGAGGAAAACTAAAGCGGCACTCACTAAAAAGCGAGTGTAAATGTCAAATCCACCGGCCAGCATTTCCAAATAGCTAACGGCAACCACTAAAAAGACGGCTGTCGAGCTGAGGGAGCAGAGGAAATACCACCATCCGGCCATGAATCCGGCCATCGGCCCCATGGCTTTTCCAATCCAAACGTAGAGGCCGCCGTCTTCAGGATACATGGAGGTGAGCTCAGCACTGACCAAAGACATGGGAATCGCCCAGATTATTGGCACAACCAACAACACCAACAAAGTTAAAGCAGGGCCGCCCCAGCCCACCATATCTTCAATGCCGTAAGAAGCGGTGGCTGTGAAAGAGTAAATTATAAAACAAAGGGTAAAAATACTTATTTTTGATTTTTTTAAATGCGCACCCATATTTTCTTCCTTTCCGGGCCGGGCTTTTTACCGGCCTTAATTTTAAGGAAACGCTGATTCATTAGCGTTTCCTTAACGAATTTTTATTGCGGCGGCAAAGGCACTTTACCGGTGCAGTCCAGTTCTTTTAAGATTTCGGCCATAATGCGGTCAAAATCTTGATTGTTGGCGTATTCAATCCGTTCTGGTTGCGCATTTAAGATACGTTCTTTTTCCATGATAGCCCTTTCTAAAATAGTGGGCTCTTTGCCGTCTGAATCCGGGCGGCGAGTTTTGCGGTCAATGATTTTAGATGGGAAAAATGGCTCTTTACGGAACCATTTCAAGGTGTGACGGGTGCCGAGGTAATCACCGGCGGGGCCAAGCTCTTCAATGAGTTTCGTGGCCAAGGTCTCTTCACTAACTGAGATCCCTCGCTTAACACGTTGCAGCATACCAATCAAGTCGTTCATGGCCACCAATTTCTCAGGCCCGGCTGCCAGTAAAAATTCAGATTGTCCGGCCCCACTTAAAATATTAACCCCGGCTAACATGGGTAACATTGCGCTGGTGGCATCTTCCCAACCGGCTTGCAAATCAAGGCTTTTGGAATCAGCCATTCCGCTATAGGCTTGAACGGGCAAAGATAAAAATTTACCCATTTGCGCAATACCCATGATAATCAAAGACGATTCCACCGAAGTAGGTAGTGGGTTCATGCTTGCCATGTCAAAATACATAGGCGCACAACCGAAAATAACAGGTTGACCGGGCCAGGAAATTTGTGACAAAACCAAACCGGCCAAGTTCTCCACCGTGGCCAATAAAACGGTGCCCGCCAAGGTTGCCGGAGCCCCGGCCCCGGGGAGAGGTGCGGAGATAAACTCAACCGGGAGTTTATATTTGGCCGCTTCCATCACCCCTTGGCTAGCCAATTCACACCAAATTAAAGGTGAAGTGGGAGTGACAACCACATGACCAATTGGCTTTTCGGCCAAATTTTTCTCGCCGCCAACAAGTGCGCTGATTAAGCGGTAAGTGTATTTTAAAGAATCATGATACATATAGGGGAGCACCAAAGGTTTTTCACAATGGCGAGCACACAAATAAGCACCGTAAGGGTCAGAGACTTCTTCCGGCACGTCGTCCATGTGAACATTAGTGATGCCTTGGAAATCGATATATTTTAGCCCCTGTTGCAACTTGGCAGTGGTGATTTGATCTTGGGCTAAAGAACGCCGCAGACTGCCGTCAGGATTCACCCAGTTGACGGCAACCCCACCGGTATCGAAATAAGAACGGTTTCCATCATCAATGCGAGCGGCTTCTTCACCTTTGAGGTTATAGAGAGTGTAACCGTTGGGGACGCTTTTAAGAGCCGCCTCTACCATGTGACGCGGGAAACAAATTTGATCAGCCGATTTTGCCACGGCCCCATGAGCCAAAAGAAGCTGACGGGCGTTTTCCGCCTCAAAACGACAGCCGGTGCGTTCTAAAATGCCCAAGGCTTCTTCATAAATTGTTGCGACGTCAGATTCTGAAAAGACTTTCAGAAAAAAGTTTTCACCAAGATAATTACTCATAACAACCTCGTTAATTAGTTTAAAGGAAGAGGGCTTTCCACCTTTTTTAATGGAAAATTTTTGCGCAAGACTACCAATTTGAACTTTGCCAAGCTAGACATTTAAAATGTAATATTTTAAAAAAACGAAAAACAAATAGCTTACGTTGTAAGGAAACGCTAATTAATCAGCGTTTTCTTAGGAATAAACCAGCGTTTTTTAAGCTGGGCAAAAGATAAAAGAGCCCGAGAGCTTTGCGACTTATTGCTTAACTTTATAAAGAATAGAGCAATAACAAGGCCAAATATGTAAATGGTTATAATGACTAAAGTAATCTTGGGGCAAGGTGTGGCGAAACAAGCAGAAGTGGGCATTTGCCCAACTGGGATTTGGCCAAATGGCCAAATTGAGGTGATGCGTAAATGTAGGTGGTGTTGTGTTTTGAATGGGAGGCGGGCTGGGTTAAGATTGAAAAATGTGTCTTTTGAAAGTTTTAAGAAATGAGTAGGAAAAACAACGCTTTTCCGCCTCGCAAAAGTTCGTTTCAGGCTGCTTAATATGCTGATTTGTTTATAAGGAACCGCTGATTAATTAGCGGCTCCTTATAAACAAATCAGCATTCACTTAAAGTTTTTCAAAGGCGCACATCGTCATTAAGCCCTAAGCACTTATCAGCGAAACTACACCAAGCAGCACACCCTTCATTTAATTTGGGGTTGCTAAAAACATGGTTACAGCTCTGACAACGGCGGCGGGCGTCATCTTTAAAAAATTCCACTGAACCACCACAATTAGGGCAAACAATGTCAAAAATATCTCCAGGGCGCCAAAAGGCCGTGTTTTGACCGGGGCACATGGTAATAGCCATAAATATTTCACTTTCTTATAATGTTTTAAGTTGACATTAGTTAAATTATTGACTCGACTTCTATATTTCAAGTAGCTTGAAGCTGTTTTGCTATGCTGGTAATGACAACATCCAGCCTAATGTCATTGCCAGCGTAGCGCATACGAAGCAAAGTATGACTTGTCAAAACTAAAATTAATTTACGATAAAATTTTCTTCAAATCTTCTGCTGGCGTACTGATAGGTGAAATTTGGTAATTTTCCACTAAAATATTTAAAATATTAGGAGAAATGAAAGCCGGTAGCGTCGGGCCCAAATAGATATTTTTGATACCTAAATGGAGCAAAGTCAACAAAATAGCTACCGCCTTTTGTTCATACCAAGACAAAACCAAAGTGAGCGGTAATTCATTCACCGAGACCCCAAAGGCTTCGGACAATGCGACGGCCACTTTAATAGCCCCGTAGGCATCATTACATTGACCCATGTCCAAAAGGCGCGGCAAGCCAGAAATGTCGCCGAAATCAATGTCGTTAAAACGATATTTGCCGCAAGCCAAAGTGAGGATGAGACTGTCCGGAGGCGTGTTTTTAGCGAAATCAGTATAATAACTGCGTCCCGGGGCGGCACCATCGCAACCGCCAACTAGAAAAAAGTGCTTGATTTTCTCTTGCTTGACTAAATTCACCACTGTTTCGGCGGCCGCCAATATCGCACCATGACCAAAACCGGTGGTGACTTGGCTTCCACCGTTTATACCCGTCAAAGGGTGGTCAGCGGTATACCCTTTTAATTCCAAGGCTTTATTGATGACTGGGGTGAAATCTTTATCTGCTCCGATGTGTTCTAACTCGGGGTAGGAGACCACCGAAGTTGTGAACACGCGGTCGCTATAGCTCTCGCGCACCGGCATTATGCAATTGGTGGTGAATAAAATGGGCGCAGGCAGGCCCTCAAATTCCTTTTGCTGGCTCTGCCAAGCTGTGCCGAAATTACCCTTTAAGTGCTTGTATTCCTTTAGTTTTGGATAGGCGTGGGCCGGGAGCATTTCGCTGTGAGTGTAAATATTGATGCCTTTGTCTTTTGTTTGCTCTAAAAGCTTGTGCAAATCATAAAGGTCATGGCCGCTAATCACAATAAAGGGGCCCTTTTCAATGGTTAAAGAGACTTCGGTGGGGGTGGGCACGCCGTAAGTTTCACTATTGGCCCGATCCAAAAGCTCCATGGCCACCAAATTATATTGCCCCACTTCCAAAGCTAAGGGCAAGAGCTCTTCTTGGCTAGCTTCTTGGCCCAAAGTAAAAAGAGCACGATAACAAAACCTATTTAATTCATCACTGGTAAAGCCTAAAACCAGCGCATGGTGGGCATAAGCTGCCAGCCCCCGCAAACCAAACAAAATTAGGGATTTTAACGAACGAATATCTTCGTCTGCCGACCAAATGGCCCCCGGGTCATAGTCGTCATTACGCTGGCAGGCGGTGGCACAATCATCGCACCGAGGCACGATTTTTTCTTTTTCCCCTCGCACTTCAGCAATCAATTGCTTCAGGTTATCATCATTAAAGTTTACATTAGTCACGGTAGCAAAAAGACCATCTAAAATAATCTTCGCTGTTTTCTCCGTTGGGTTGGTATCCCCTTCCAAAGCACGGGCCAGGCCAATGAGAGCTCCAGTGAGCTCATCTTGTAATGTAGCGGTGGCGGCTTTTTTACCGCAAACACCGGATTTGCCGTTACAAGCAACATTACGTGCGGTTTGCTGACACTGAAAACAAAACATTTCATTCATGGTGACTCTCCTTTGCAAAGTTTATTTGGCCTTATCCCGGCCAAATGTTTGGGGGTGGGTAGTAATTTCATCTCTTTTGAAATCGCTGTGAAAACTGTTGCGAGTGCGGTTGCACAATTTAATAACATTTTTTGGTCATCATCTTGCCTTTTTTATAGTAAACTATAATTTTAAAAAGAGGTCTGTTGTCTAGACAACAAAAAGGTGCTTATGGAAAAATATTTTGATGCTATTACAAAAAATAAATTATTTGCCGATATTTTACCCATAAATTTCAAAGATATGCTTGGGTGTATTGGCGGAAGTTTGAAGATTTTTGCCAAAAAAGAAACTATTTTCTTTTCCGGGGACACTGTTAATTTCGTGGGCTTAGTGCTGAGCGGTGCTGTGAAAATTACCAAAACCGATGAAGATGGGCGTGAAAGCATTGTGGCTGAAGCCCAAGTCGGCGATTCTTTCGGCGAGGCTTTTGCTTGCGCTGAAATTACCGCAAGCCCGGTATCAGTGGTAGCTTCACAGAAATCAGAAATTTTATTTATAAACTACCATAAAATAATCACGCGTTGCGATAACTCTTGCGCTTTTCACACTAAGCTAATTGAAAATTTACTAAAAGTTATTGCCCTCAAAAACTTTGACCTCAATCAAAAAATAGACATCATCTCTCAAAAAACCTTACGGGGGAAGATCTTGTGCTATCTCAACTACGAGCGAAAAGGGCGCCGCCATTTCACCTTGCCTTTTAGCCGGGAGGATATGGCCAACTACCTCTGCGCCGACCGCAGTGCTGTTTCCGCTGAACTTTCCCGAATGCAACGAGATGGTTTAATTAAATATAAAAACAGGCAATTTGAAATTTTAAACGGAGAGAAATAAAGGGGACAAAAATCTGCTTACATCTTTGTTGGTTTCTTCCAAAACAAACCAGTATATATACATTCCCTAGGGCTTACACATCTAAGTTTTTTGAGTTATAATTATCTTTCACAGAATAAATACTTGTAATTAAAAATGATTTATAAGTTAATCTTAGAGTTTAATGTGAAGCAAACGAAGCCTTCAGGGGTGTTACTCCAAAAGATTTTGCAATTTTAATTCCGCCTAATGAGCGAAACGAAGGCATCCGCCGAAGTGAAGCGAAGCCGAAGGAATTAAAATAAGGAATCTTTTGGAGTAACACCCCCGAAGGCGAGTGCCGAAATTTAGATGCGTAGGCCCTTATATCTCTCCAAAATAGTTGCAAGATAAAAAGTTTCCTACAAATATGAAAATTTTTGAATTTATGAAAAACAAAACAACAAAAAAACTTGTTTAGAGATTTTTACGGCAAAAGTTTCTTTAGAGGAAACATGAAGCCTTTGAAAGTTGCAAAAAGCGAAACAGTCTAAATTTGTATATTTGGTGAAATAAATATAAGCTAATTTTGTGCTGTTGAAAAAGCAAAACCTTGTAAATCATAGCTTAAATAAATTAGGAGGTCTGTAAAAATGCCAACTAACAAGCGTCACATTCAAGAACTTTATACACAAAAATTAAAACAAGCAGATGAAATTGCCGCCCAAATCTCTTGCGGTTCAGTTTGCGTCAGCGCCAGTGCCTTTGCCGAACCACCGGCCATCATGGATGCGCTAACCGGACGCGCTCTGGCCGGAGAGCTTACAGATATTGAGCATAATTGTCTTTTAGCCGCTCGCCCTTGGCGCTATTTGGCCGAAGATTTAGCCGGTAAAATCACCCATAATTCGTGGTTTAGTAGCGGTGCTTCCCGCGGTGTTGTTCAAAGTGGGCGAGCTGATTTCACCCCGGTAAATTATGGTGATGTGCCTGTGTTTTGGCGTAATTACCGTAAAGCTGATGTGGCTTATATGACTGTTTCGCCCATGGACGAACATGGCTATTTTAGCTTCGGAATTACGGCTTCTGAAAACCGTGCGATTATTGAGAGTGCCGATAAAGTATTTTTGGAAGTCAATAGCTATATGCCGCGCACTTTAGGTGATAATTTTGTGCATATTAGCGAAGTTACGGCCATTTGCGAAAATCACCGGCCTCTGCCGGAGCTGGCGGCCCCCCCATTGAGTGAAAAAGACCGCAAAATCGGCGCTCTGATTGCCGAGCGTATTCCCAATGGTGCCACTATTCAATTGGGAATCGGCGGAATGCCCAATGCCGTGGGCGGTTATTTGAAAGATAAGAAAGATTTAGGTATTCACACCGAAATGTTTGTTGACAGCATGGTGGATTTAATTGAAGCCGGTGTTGTTAGTAACTGCCAAAAAACAACCGATCGCCTTTTTTCCGTGGCCGCTTTTGCCATGGGTTCCCAGCGGATGTATGACTATATTCATAATAACCCGGCTGTTAAATTTTGCCCGGTTGACTATACTAATGACCCTCGCATTATTAGCCAAAACCCGAATATGGTCTCAATTAACGCTTGCATTGAAGTTGATTTTGTAGGCCAAGTTTGCGCCGAATCAATTGGCCACCTTAATTTCAGCGGTTCCGGCGGACAGCTTGATTTTGTGCGGGGGGCCAATTGGTCAAAGGGGGGGCGCTCTTATATCTGCACATACTCCACGGCCAAAGACGATACCATTTCTAAAATCTGCCCCATGCTGAAGCCGGGAGCCCACGTTACAACTCCGAAAAATGAGGTTGATTGCATTGTGACGGAATACGGCATTGCTGAGCTAAAGGGGAAATCGGCAGGCCAAAGAGCCAAGGCACTTATTGCCATTTCACATCCTAAATTCAGAGACGAGTTGACCTTTGAAGCCAAAAAAATGAATTTGATGGTGTGAAACGTGGTCAATTTCAATGTGTTTGAAAGTTTGCTCCAAAAGGGCAAAAAGAACTTCGTTCTCCTGGGCGAAAGAGGCAGCGGCAAAAGCGAAATAGCTCTTAATCTTGCCATCTATTTCGCTCGCCGCGGGCCAAAAACGGTTCATTTCTTTGATTTGGATATGACTAAACCCCTCTTTCGCTCGCGAGAAAGTTCCCGGGAACTAAAAGAGGCCGGAGTTTCCTTACACTATCAAGACCAAATGTTGGATGCTCCCACCATGGTCAATGGGGTGCGGAGAGCTTTGAAGGATTCTGACTCGCTGGTTATTTTAGATGTGGGTGGCGACCACATCGGGGCGCGCAGCATTGGTGGCTTTCAGGCTTTGCTAAATGAAGATTTGACTGAAATTTGGTATGTTATCAATGGCTACCGCCCTTGGTCTTTGGAACTGGCCAACATCAACCGAACCTTTGGCGAGATTTTGGCGGTAACCCATTTGAAAGAAGATAAGTTCCGCCTGATTAACAACAGTAACCTGGGCGCGGATACCAAGGCCAATGATTTTTTAGAAGGCACTGCAAAAATAAGGGAAATTTTAGGGCCTGATATTTCTTTTTTCTTTTCCACGGTAAGCCGGGCAGTTTACGCCGATTTGCCGGATAAAAATTTGATTTTTCCCTTGGATTTATACGTAAGTATTGACCGACTTTTATAATTGTTTAAACGTATTATGTTTTGAAAGGAGCCACTATGGCCATGGTTGAGATTATAGCCGAAAGATGTAAAAGCTGTTGTTTTTGCGTCAAATTCTGCCCAAAAAAAATCATGCAAATTGGTGAGAAAGTCAACAGCAAAGGCTATGAATATGCCGAAGTCATCAACCAAGATGATTGCACAGCTTGTTGTGCTTGCGCCCGCATTTGCCCAGATGGTGCTATTAATATCTATAAATAAAGGAAATATATAATGTCAGAACGAATGCTTATGAAAGGTTGTGAAGCTATTGCCGAGGCGGCGGTGCGGGCCGGTTGTCGGTTCTTTGCTGGCTATCCCATTACGCCACAAAATGAAATCCCCGAATACCTCTCGAGGCGTATGCCTGAGGTTGATGGGGTCTTCATTCAAGGTGAAAGCGAAGTTGCGGCCATCAACATGGTCTTGGGGGCTTCTTGCGCCGGGGTGCGTTCCATGACCAGCTCGTCGGGCCCCGGCATCTCTTTGAAGGGTGAGGGGCTTTCAACCGGCGCCATTGCCCGCTCGCCGTTAGTTTGCGTTAATATTTCCCGCGGGGGGCCGGGCTTAGGGGTTATTCAACCGGCCCAAGCCGATTACTTTCAAGCCACTAAAGCGGCTGGGCACGGCGGCTTTCAAATGATGGTTTTTGCCCCTGAAAGCGTGCAAGAAGCAGTGAATATGACCTATGCCGCCTTTGATTTTGCCGACCGCGACCGCAACCCCGTTTTAATTTTAGCCGACGGCGCCATCGGGGCCATGATGGAACCTGTGATCTTGCCTGAGCCAAAAACGGAAGCTGAAATTGAGGCTATCCAAAAAAGTAAATACGAATGGGCCTTAGTTGGCCACCCGACAGACGAAAAAGCCTCTATGATTCAAACTTTCCGCTGGACAACAGCTGAAATGCAAGTTGTCAACGAAGATTTGGCTGCCCTTTACGCTTCGTGGGTAAATGATGTTCAAGTGGAAGAATATCTCGTAGACGATGCCGAATACATCATCACTTCCTACGGCATCAGTGCTCGTGCGGCTCGCTCGGCAATTCGCCAAGTTCGGGCCGAAGGCCTCAAGGTGGGCATGATTCGCCCCAAAACCATTTCTCCTTTCCCTTACGGCATCTTCAAAAAACTTGATTACAAAAAAGTTAAAGGCATTTTAAATGTGGAAATGTCTATCCCGGCTCAATTCGGCTTAGATGTTGAATTTGGCGCGGCCGAACAGTGCCCGGTGCGGCATTGTCTATGCGGCGGAGGTAATTTGATGAGCATAACAGCTGTTGTGCGTTCATTAAAAGAAATGATTGCGGAATTGGAGGGGAAGTGATGAAACAAATTTACTCTCGCGGAAAAACTATAAATGACGATAAAGTTTCGGGTTTTTGCCCGGGTTGCCTCCATTCAACGGTCATTAAACTTATCGGTCAAGTAATTGATGAGCTCGACATTCGCTCTAAAACCGTTGGCCTTTGGGGCGTTGGTTGTAGCGGCATAAATATGAATTACGTCAATTATGACAACGTGTTAGCGCTCCATGGCCGTGCTTGCGCTATGGCCACGGGCATGAAGCGAGTTAACCCGGACGGAGTTGTGTTTACATATCAAGGTGACGGCGATTTGGCGGCCATTGGTTTGGCCGAAACGATTAACGCCGCTAACCGAGGCGAAAATTTCACCGTCGTTTTTATTAATAACGGGATCTACGGCATGACAGGCGGGCAGATGGCTCCCACTACCTTACTTGGCATGAAAGCCACCACAGCCCCCTTTGGCCGTAACGTAAAAGAGCATGGCCACCCCATTCACGTTTGCGAGCTCCTAAACCAACTTGTAGCCCCAGCCTATTTGGAACGCACCAGTTGCAACACCCCGGCTAATGTCAATAAAACTAAAAGGGCCCTGAAAAAAGCCTTTCAAAACCAACTGGACGGCAAAGGTTTTTCTTTGGTGGAAGTTGTGAGCAACTGCCCCACTAACTGGGGCGTTGATCCGCTTAAATCCCTTGAATTCATCGAAAATAATATGCTGAAAGAGTTCCCGCTGGGCCTGGTTCGCGACAATTCAGCCGGGGAAGGGGAGCAAAATGGAAACTAATTTGTGTGTGGCCGGCTTTGGTGGCCAAGGGATTATGACTTTAGGAAAATTTTTAGCTGAGGCAGTTTGTAATGCCACTGATAAAAACGTGACTTTTCTCCCCACTTACGGTGCCGAGCAAAGGGGCGGCACGGCCAATTGTTTCGTGGCCATCTCAGATGAGCCGATTGGCACGCCCATGGCCGACGAAATGGATGAACTCATTGTGATGAATCAGCCTTCTTGCGTCAAATTTGTAGGCACACTAAAAAAGGAAGGGACGCTTTTTATCAACAGCTCTATTGTCAGTGATGAAATCCCCCGCAGTGACCTTAAGGTTGTCAAGGCCCCGGTTACGGAAATAGCTTTGGAGCTCGGCAACAGTAAAGTCTTAAACATCGTGATGTTAGGCGTTTATGTTGGCTATACAAGTGTTTTAGATCCGGAAGTTTTGTGGAAAACGCTTGCCAAAAAGCTTGCTAAAAAGCCTGAACTGTTAGCTTTAAATGAAAAAGCTTATGCCAAAGGTTTAGCCTTGGGCCAAATGCAGCGGTAGTAAATAATTTGTGAAAAAGGCCACGTGCCTTTGAATTTTATAAGTGCCTTTGAAATTTAAATAACGCCCACTAATAGGGCTAAAACACTAGGAGGAATCATGTTTTTTGCCGATTACACATCTCACCAATCACCTTCCCTTAAGGTTTTAAACGATGATCAAATTTACGAAATCACTCAAGCCGCCTACATTATTTTAGAGGAAACCGGTGTTAAAATTGAGCATAAAGAAGCGTTAGCACTTTTAAAGCAAGCCGGCGCCCGCATCAACGGCAACCGTGTGAAGCTGCCTCGCCACATTGCCCAAGCTGCTTTGGTCACGGCTCCCAAAGGCTTCCGCATTTATAACCGCGAAGGTAAACCGGCTTTGGAAATGACCAATCGTCGCAGCTACCTCGGAACTTCTACCGCCAGCCCCCGCTGTGTGGACGCCTTTACCGGTGAAATCCACGAAACTCTCATCTCAGACATTGCCAACGGTGCTCGCCTGGCCGATTCTTTAGAGCACATCGATTGGGTCATGCCCTTTGGTTCCAGCCAAGACGTGCCGGGTGCCGCCATTGAAGTTCACGAATTTGAAACAACCACCTCCAATACCCTCAAACCCATGGTCTTTTGCGGCTATACCCCTCGCGGCACCGAAGCTGTTTTCGAAATGGCTGCTGCTGTGGCCGGTGGTTTGGATAAATTGCAAGAAAAACCCTTCGTCATCGCTTACCCCGAACCAATTACGCCTCTTTTCTATCCTGATGATATTGTCGACAAAATGTTTGTTTGCGCCGATTTAGACCAACCTCAACTCACTTGCGGCGCCCAACAGTTTGGCGGAACTTCTCCCATGAGCATTGCCGGTAGCTTGGCCCAAGCTTTGGCCGAGAGCTTGTTCTCCATCACTTTAGCTCAACTTCGCAAGCCAGGTTGCCGTTGTTTTATGGGCGGTAGCTTTGTGGAACTCGATATGTCTAATGGCCTCATGGGTGTCTCTGGCCCGTGCGCTAACCTCGCTTACGCTGCCCACGCCCAATTGGCCCAAAGCTTTGGTCTCCCCACTTGGGGCTTAGCTGGCGGCACTGACTCTAAGCTCGTCGATGCTCAAGCCGGCGCTGAAGCCGCCTTCACTTTGTACACCCAAATTTTAGCTGGTCACAACTTGATTCACGACTCAGGCTATATGGATGCCTCCATGCTCTGCTCCCCTGATCAATTGGTCTTAGCTAACGAGCTTGCCGGTTGGATCAACCGCTTCATGGTCGGTGTTTCCGTCAACGCCAAAGATTTGGCTTTAGACACCATCAACAAAGTCGGCCCCAGCGGTAACTACTTGCGCGTGGCTCACACCGTGAAAAACTTCCGTAACGAATGGTGGAACTCCTCTCTCTTCACCCGCGAAGCTTATAACAAATGGGTTGAAAATGGCGCCACCGACATCCGTGAGCGCATCCGCCAAAGAGTTCTTGATACTTTGAGCACTCACACCGTCAAGCCCCTTGATGACAAAGTGAAGGCCGAAGTTGCCGCCATTAAAGAAAAGGCCACCAAAGAATTGTTGGCCGCCAGCCAAAAGTGATTTTTCGTTGTTTGACTAAATATTACAAACAGTTGCCGCCTTTTTCAGCGGTGATTAATTAAATTTAAGGAGACAAAAATGTCTGAAAACGTCCGTGATTATTACAAAACTAAACTCAACATTGGCCATGAAATTCTTTACTTAAGCATGCAAGATTGCAAAGACACCGGCACCACCGTTCAAGAAATCGTTGACGCCACCGAAATGGCCATGATTTTGTATGCCAAAAAAGAAACCGAAATGCCTGCTAAAATCGGCCTGCACCCCATGCCCGATTCCTTGATGCACGCCATGCCTGCTTACGTGAAAGGCATCCAAGCTGCCGGCATCAAATGGGGTTCTAACTTCCCCACCAATAACCAACTTTTCCCCGATATAACCCCCACCAACGCCCAAATCATTTTCAACGATTGGCAAACCGGCTTGGCCATGGGTATTCTGGACGCCACCTGGATTACCGAAATCAGAACTCCGGCCACCGCTTTGTGCAGCATTAAATATGCCGCCAACCCCGGCGCCAAAACTTTCGGCATGGTCGGTTGCGGCATTCAAGGCCGGGCCAACGTTCGGATGATTGAAAGCACTTTGCCTGATTTGGAAACTATTTACGTTTACGACCTCTATGAAGCAGCGATGGATCGCTTGATCAGCGAATGCCAACCCGACGTGAAAGCCAAAATCGTCAAATGCCCCAACATTGAAGATTTAGTGAAACAATCGGAAGTCATCATCACTGCTGTGCCCATCATGCACACTCCTGCTCCTTTTGTGAAAAAAGAATGGGTGCAAAAAGGTGCTTGTATTGTCTGCCTCGATTGCCACAGCGTGTTTGAAGATGAAGTCTACAAAACCGCTACTCGCTATTATGTCGATAGCATCGAACAACATGAACTCTTGATTGGCTATGGTTATTATCCCCATGGTTTGCCCACCATCACCGGCGAAAGCGGCGCACTTATGGGCGGCTTGGTGAAGGGCCGCGAAAGCGCTGATGACATTTTGATTTTCAACAATGTCGGCATGGCCGTTGAAGACATGGCTTGCGCCAAAATTATTTTCGGCCGTGCCCTTGAACAAGGTCTTGGCGTTAATTTGCCGCTTTGGACAAGCACTTCTGCTTGCTGTAAAAAGTAAGCGGAGCAATCATTATTTCCTGACTTATTAAAAAAATCCGTAGTGGCTACTGCCCCTTGTTTTTGCTGGAAATTTTCTGGTGGGAACAAGGGGTTGTAGTTTATGGGGACCTTAGATGTAAAGAGGTGTTTTCGCTAAAACTTGGAATTTTAGGAACCGCTGATTAAAGAGCGTTTCCTTTAGGAAATACTCAAGGCCGACGCATTTAGACTTTTGGCGCTCACCTTGGGGGAGTTTCTCCAAAAGCTTCCTTATTTTAATTCCTTCGGCTTCGCTCCACTTCGGCTAAGCCTTCGTTTCGCTCATAAGGCGGAATTAAAATTGCGGAATCTTTTGGAGAAGCTCCCCCTTCGGTTTCGCTTAGTTAGCCTTAAACTTATAAGTTACGCCTTAAGTGTTGTCGGGAAAGTTCTTGCCACTGTGACTTGTTTTTGTTATAACAAAACCATGAAAAAAATCGGCCTTACCATTTGCGGCTGAAAAATTATTAAAGAGATAAGATGTTAACTTTATTAAAAGAAATTGGCGATAATATAAAACTATACCGAAAAGCAAAAGGGTATACTTTAGATGAGTTAGCCAAAATAATAAATAAAAGCAAATCTACCCTTTCAAAATATGAAAATGGACAGATTTCAATTGATATAGCTACTTTAGTAACTATTTGCTCAACATTAGAGCTGCCTCTCTCTCGCTTAATGCAACAGAAAATAGCACCTTCTGTTTTCAGCAATAAAGCCAAATTTATCAATAGTTTCTTTGACACACCTCAATTATATATGTATCACTTAGATGCTCGAGCAAGTCGCATAATTTATGGGATGATTTGTTTTTATTATAATTTGGAAAATAAAAGCATAGAGACAACACTGTATTCTGATATTTTGCCGGGACAAGATCACACTAAATGTGTATACCTTTATTATGGTCGATTCAACGAGTATGACAGTTTCTCCACTTTTATTTTTGCCAATAAAAACACTAGTGTTGAGCAACTGACCTTAACTGTTATTAACCCAATATGTAACTCAACTGTTGCCGGAGGGCTAGCTTCCGGCATCTCAAGTTATCCGATGGTTCCCTTCACCACAAAGTGTATGCTTTCTAAATCACCTTTAACAGAAAGTGGGGTGACTATGGAAATGTTAAAACTCTCCAAAACTGAACTGCAAAATATCAAAAAGAATCACAGATTTATTGTTGAAAGTTTGCCTGCGTAGGCTGCACAATAAAGCTTCATCAGACAAATTCATACTAAGAAGCGTTGATCATTCAGTGTTTCTTAAAGTTTATCTTGACCGCAAAACCGTTCTCATCGATCCCAAAAACCATATTCCATTTTTCTTGTTCGGCTATGCGGCGAGCGATGGATAAGCCTAAGCCGCTCCCGGGAGCATTTTGCCCGGGAGGACGAAAAAATCTTTCGCCTAAACGCTTGGCATATTCAGTTGCTATTGGCGGGCAAGTATTAGATATTTTAATGATTTCGGAGTTTAATTCGATCACAATACGTCCGCCTTCGTTAGTGTATTTTAAAGCGTTATCTAAAACGTTACGCAGTAAAATTTGAATCATTTCACTGCTTGGCGATAGGTCATCTTTTAGCTGGCGTTCAACGGTCAATTGCTTTTGGTCAATCAGTTCCCTTTGGGCCTCTAAAAAATCAATAATATAGGCGGCTAAGGTCACATTTGGCCGGGCCATGGTTTCGCTTTCGACCTTTTTGCTATCTAAGCCAGAGAGTGTAAGGAGCTGGTCAATTAGGTGACTAGAGCGATCAATCCCGGCCAGAAGCAGTCCAACGGCCCGCCGACGGGTGGCCTCGTCCTCATGCGCCATTTCGATAACTTCTGCTTGCAGACGCAACCCGGCCAAGGGGGTGCGCAATTCGTGGGCAGCGTCGGAGACAAAAGCTTTTTCTCGGGTGAGGGCTTGTTCCATTTTAGTAAAAAGGAGATTTAAAGCTGAAATAAAGGGACGAATCTCCGCCGGAGCCTCGTTTTGGTCAATTGGGGTAGTGTCTTGAGGCTGGCGCTGCTCTAAGCTTTGGGCCAGGCGGCGCAAGGGGGAAAATTCTCGGTATAATACAAAAATTACTCCGGCCAATAAGATGGGAAACACTAAAAGCCACGGTAACATTTGTTGCCAAAGCATATCATAGACCATCTCGTCACGATAATCTAACTCTTGCCCGACGGCAATAATGCGTTCGCCGTCCGGCGAGGCCAGCCAGACTATCCGCCACAGGTCATCTGAATTTTTGATATGGCTATTAGTAAACCCCGGTTGCCAATTAGCCGGGTTGAAATTGTTTTCGCCATCAGTTAAAAGGGGGCGACCGTCTTTGGAAAAAACGGCGAAACCCAGAGCATCGTCTTCCTCTCGGCCGCGGCCTTTTTTTCCAATCCCTTTAAAGAAATCTCTGCTGTCCGGCAGCTCGCCATTGGCCCAGCCCAAAGGGGTTGTGGCAAGAGTTTTGGCCAAAAGCAGTTGCTGAGTATCGAAAAATTCGCCAACATATTCTCGGCTTTCCCACCAGGTGAAAAGCGCGGCACCCAGCCAAATTATGACCAGAAAAGAAGAAAATAGTAAAGATAAGCGCAAGTAAAGGCTATGTTTCTGATTATTTGCCAGAGCCAGAATTTTGTTTGCCGGTAATTTTTTTAGCAGTTGGAAATTCGGCATAATACCCGTTATTTCTTTTGTTTGATTTTGTGTGGGAAAATTTTTCAATAAGGATTTCAATAGTTATTTTTTGATTTCGCCTAGCTTATAGCCCAAACCGTGTACTGTCCGAATAAAGCCCGGCCCCAAGCGGCGACGGATATGGTGGACGTGTACCTCAAGGGCGTTGGAGCTAAGCTCTTCTCCCCACGGATATAATTTTTCCTCTAAAAAATCTTTGGCCAAAACTTTATTTTTGTTTAACAAAAAAAGTTCCAAAAGGGCCAATGCTTTGGGGCTCAAGGGAATCTCTTCTCCATTTACACAAACCTTACGGCTACCGGGGCAAAAGGAAACGTCTCCATGGGTGAGTAACTCCCCGCTTTGGCCGTGGTGGCGGCGCACAATGGCCCGCAACCTGGCCGTAAGCTCTTCCAGCGCAAAAGGTTTACCGATGTAGTCGTCGGCCCCCAAGTTGAGACCTTCAACCCGTTGGGCCAATGCGTCGCGAGCCGTGACAATTAAGATGGGCACGTCTAAGCCTTTTTTGCGCCATTTTCGTAATAAATCCAGCCCGTCAAGGCCGGGGAGGGTGAGATCCAGAATTACGGCATCATATTGGCTCAGGTCAATAGCTTCATCGGCTGATTGGCCGTCGGTGACCCAATCCACAGCAAAACCGCCGACGCTTAAGCCGACCTTAATTCCGTCGCCGATAATGGCGTCGTCCTCTACCAAAAGCAGGCGCATAAGATTCTCCCTAAATAACCTAAATGGGTCAAGTCAAAGTTTACCCTTGTCTTGACCCATTATATAATAACTCGGTGATTTTTGTGTGATTATTGTTTGAAAACTTGCTTGACATCAATTTCAAAGCTCATTAAATCATCGTCGACTTCGCCATAAATAATAACAGTATCGTTGGGGGCGACATTTTGCCCTGCCCATTTATCATTATCTATTTCGACAGTAACACTTCCGCTGGCATCGGTAAAAGTATATTTATCATCGCCTAAGCGTTTGGTGATTTGGCCCTTTATGCCCACCCAAGAATCGTCCGCTTGAGTTTTAGCTTGTTCCACAGTCACCAGTTCCGAGGCTGCTCCGGTGTAGCCTCCGCCTTGCCCTTTATAAGAAGATTTATTTTTTTCTGCCCAAACGGGGCTGGCTAAGGCCAGAAACAGAGCGCCGGTCAAAGTGAGGGTGAGTAATTTTTTAGCTGAGACGCCGGGGGTGTTGTTGGTTAGTGACATGATTGTCCTCCTGTTTTTAGTGTCGTTTTAGTAATCTGGTTGCCCAGTAATTGTAAGGCTATCAAACAAATCTTAAGAAATCCTTAAGGTGAATTTGAAATTTTGCTAACCTTTAGTGCTCTTTTTTGCGTATTGGCCGACGTTTTAAGCTTATTGTTACGTTTGGCAGGTCTAAACATAGCCGGCACCGTTTACCGCCCGGTGATTTTGGTGATTTGCACTCTGTTATGCTCTTACGGTATTTACGAAGCCTTGAAAGTGCCGCCCCTAAAGGAAATAACTCTAAGCTTCGCTGACTTGCCGGAGGATTTGCACGGGAAAAGAATTGCAGTGGTTGCCGACCCCCAAGTGGGTATTTTCTTTCGCCAAGAGCGGTTGACGAAAGCTTTGGCTAAAGTTATGGCTGCCCGGCCGATTCCCAATATGCTGACATCGAGGCCGATTTACAGCTCTCAGGTCATACCCACGGCGGTTTAGTTTGGCCGTTTCAATGGATTGTTGGGCGAAGTAATGGCGGATTTGCCAGCGGAATTTATCCCACCCCGACCGGTAAGCTTTTTGTTTCCAACGGTATGGGAGTTTGGGAAGGCTTCCCTTTGCGTTTGGGAGTCGACTCTGAAACGGTTATTATAACGCTGGCCCGAAATAATGAAATGATGCACTGATAAAACACTTTATTGTCAAAAAAAGTAATTAAAAAAAACGCTTTTTAGCTTAAACAAAAAAAACGCTTTGAGCTATTTTGGTTATTGAATTTGAGGCTCATTAAGGATAAGTGTTTAATTTTATTAATTTATTGTGGTTTGGTGTTTTTTGTGTTATGTTTTTTATGCGTCATTTAAATAAAGAGTAAATGGCCAAAATAAAAAGCATTTATCGGAGGTTTTTGATGCCAAACGGATTTGCCCCCTCAAAAGCCCAAGCAAAAGGCATTGCCCACACAACTTGGGTTTGCTTGTTGGTAAATATCAGCTTGACTATTTTTAAAATACTGGTGGGTGTGATGGCTTCCAGCACTGCTTTGGTGGCTGACGGCATCCACAGTTTATCCGATTTGGCGACCGATTTGGCTATTTTGGTGGGGGTTCGCTATTGGAGTGCCCCACCTGATCAAGATCATCCTTACGGTCATCAGAAAATAGAAAGCCTGGTCACTTTATTTATTGGCCTTGTTTTAGCGGCGACCGGTTTGGGGCTGGCTGTTGAAGCTATTTTATATTTACGAGATTATTTGGGCGCTGCATCTCCCCCCACATTAGTAATTAATTCAGGGGTTTGGTTAGCTTTAACAGTGGCTCTTATGGCGGTGGTGAGTAAGGAAATTCTTTATCGTTGGACTACAGCTCGCGGGCGGGCCCTGTCTTCTCCGGTTTTACTGGCCAATGCGCTCCACCAACGTTCGGACGCTTTAAGTTCGTTGGCGCCGACTTTGGCCTTAGGTGGCCTTTTATTGGGCGATCATTTCGGTTGCCATTGGTGGTATCTCGACCCCATCGCCACTTTAGTGGTCTGTTTGCTGATTTTAAAAGCAGCTTGGGACGTGATTAAATCGGCCGGGATTCCCTTGGTTGACACGGCTCTAAACCGAGATTATCACGAAGCCATATCGGAAATAGCTCTCAAAACCCCGGGCGTTCTAGATGCCCACAAGATTCGAACTCGTTATTTGGGAGGCGGGCAAGTGGCGGTGGATCTTCATATTTTGGTTGATGCCGCTATTTCAGTTGCTGAAGGGCATGATTTGGCGGCGGCAGTCAAATATAAAATTATAGATTTTCAAACGGAGGAGGGCCTTGAAATCCAAATCGTTGATGTCATTGTTCACGTTGAACCCTTTGAGGCTTTATAGTCGATATTGAAAAACTAAAGTCGTTTTCAGCAAACGCATGTCGGCTTTCGCCCCCCTTTTGCATACGTAAAAGGGGGACGAAAGCCGGCTGGTGCTTCGCCTTGCGAGCGCCTGCCAGACGGCAGCCGCCTTAATTGCCGTAAAGCACATTTCTCGGTAAAAAATATGTCGCTTTTTACGCAGAACCTCGTAATTGTCTTGCATATTTTTCACTTGATTTTTCACTGTTTCATCAACTATTGCTAGCTGTTATTAGACTTTTCAGCGGCGACTATTTACAAAGAGAAAAAAACAAGTTAGAGTAGTAAATATTCACTAGCACTGGATATTTTTAGCTTATTTTTAGTTTTATCATCATTGAGAAAACATACAAATGTTATCCGGCCAAAGATGCAAAACAACGGCCCGATTTTTAAAGCCCTTCATGAAGAGTGAAAATATGTATAAAAATTTAAACGACGAAGAACTTAACGCCATCATCAAGCAAGAAAAATCTAAAGGCAAACGAGGTTGTCTTGTTATGTCCTTGGGGCTTTTAGTTGGTCTTGCTTACGCTTTCTTTGGCGAGCCTTTAACTCAATATATTGCGATGGAGAGCCTTAATAATTTTGTTATAATAATCTGCGGTTCCATCCTTTTTCTTGGTCTTTCCATTCACGCCAAAGCTAAAAAAAATGTTAAAAGCCAAGTAGGTGAGCAAATTATTTTCAGCGCACTCAACGATGTTTTTAGTGAGGTGACTTATCTTGCCGATAGGCATTTAGGCGAGGAAATTATTGCTAGAGCAAATATGAATTTTCCTTTTTCTTACAATATTGTTTCCGGCAATGACTATGTGGCGGCCAAATATAAAAACGTTAGTATTGTGCTTAGCGATATTCGTTTGATTCTTGAAACAGAATCGGATGGTAGGGCTGAGAAATCAACGCAATTTGAAGGATTATGGCTTATTTGCGATTTTCATAAAAAGCTTTCTACGGAGCTTAGAATTAGCGAAGGTTCGAATTTTTTTAACCAAGGGGTTAAAACGGACAATGAAGCTTTTAACAAACAATTTTACATAGATACTCAAAACCCTCATGAGGCCTTTTATATTCTCACACCTCATATGATGGAATATATTCAAGCTATGGATGCCCAAGCTCGGGGGCGCACATATATGTGCTTTTTGCGCGAAGGAAAAGTTCATATCGCCATTAATTCAGGTCGGAACGCCTTTGAAATTAAGGGGTTAAACGAAGATGCTGCTGTGTTGCGCGAACGTTTCCAAAACGAAATAAAATGTTTGACTGATATTATTGATGAATTGAAATTTATTGACACTTTTTTTGCTGAAAACATATAACAAAAGTTATAATTCCTGTCGTAAATGCAACCTATAGCATCTTAAGTTGCTATTATCTAAAGTCAATTTTTCAAAGCACATTTGCTTCGGCAATAAACAGTTTCATGAACGCTTCACCGAAGTGGATAGGTTACACTTAAGTGGACAAATTTTAACCGAACAAATTTAATTAGTGTTTGGGGTGATTACCATAGGTTAGTCGTTGAGTGGCAAGCTTTAAATGCTGAAATCTTCAAACGCTTTCTCAGTTGGGAAGCAACTTGTGTTTTTAATCCCGGTTGTTTTTTATCCTTGCCACATAAAGTTTCCCACGCCTACAGTCACGAGCTTTACTAAAAAATCGGCGCAAATAACCTGACCGACCGGCTATAATTTTACATTCTTTTATGAATATCTTCAAAGGTTTTAGTCATCTTATCTTTGAGTCGGACACTAATTGCCTAATAAAGACTCCGCTTGTAAATGTTTCTAATTTCAAAGAGATAAATATCTACTATTTGAGAGACGACTTTCTCAAAAAATACGCAAAAGCCGAAAACAACATTAAAATTATGCCAGCGCATCTCTTTGCGCTTAAAATTATTGAAAAAAACCTTGCAATTCTTAACGGAGAGGTGTTTAATTAATATAAAGAGTGATGTTTTAGAGGCCTGTAGTTATAAGGATAAAATAATGAAAATGCTTAATGCTTATACTTTTGAAGTCGATGATGCTCAATTTGCCATTGAGGAGATTCTTCAACAATTGGACTTAGATAATCAGCTTTTAACAAATGCTGCGGCTTTTATAACTTGTTCTTACGATTTTATTGAAGCAGATACGGCCAGGGCCATATGCGATGCGTTGCCTTTTTCTGTAATTGGGATGACAACGCTTAATAATGCTATTAATACGGAATCAGGCAGCGCACTTTTTTGCGTGTCTGTGTTAACAGCCGATGATTGCCAATTTACGACTGTGTGCAGTGATGTTTGGAATGAAACTAATACCAAAGAGATTACCGTCAAAGCTTGTAATGAAGTTTTAGCAACACTTGATGGTGATCCCAAGCTTATTTTGTTTTTTGCCCCCATGCATATAGCTAATAATAGTGAAGATATTATTGCTGAAATATCAGGTTTTTTTAAAAACGTTCCAATTTTTGGTTCTAACGCTTGTCCTGACGACATAGTCACCTATGAAAACTCCTATGCCGTATATGATGGGCTTTATCTGACCGGCCAGTTTTCTATGCTGGTCGTAAGTGGCAATATTAATCCGCGGTTTATATTTTCTTCATTAGTGGAAGACAATATACCTTCGCATCACTCAGTCGTCACCTCATCAGAGGGAAGCGTCTTAAAAGAGATTAATAATATGCCGGCTCTTGATTATTTGGCATCTATTAATATACTTAATAATAATTCGGTTGAAGGTTTCTTCAGCGTGCCTTTCATGGCCGATTATAATGACGGAACTCAGCGGATTAGTCGCGCTGCTTTGGTCTTAGATGAAAATCGCAATATTATATGCGGTGGAAGCATTCCGCAAGGTTGTAAACTTATGATCGGCAGTTTGAATAAAGACGATGTTCGTCTTGTTGCAGAACAATCGATTGACCAAGTGACTAAACTTGATGACGTAAATGGGATAATAATATTTTCTTGTTTTGGGCGATTGGCGATATTGGGGTTGGATTATTTACTTGAAAGTAATGTGATTCAAGAGAAAATTGGCGATAGCGTGCCATTTCACAGTGCTTATTCAGGGGGGGAAATTTGCCCGGTGCGAGACCGCGAGAATAACACTATAAACCGCTTTCATAATTTTACTTTTATAATCTGTATACTATAATTTGGGAAAGTTCATATTTTTTAAGTTAAGAAAGCTTAAAGTAGGTTCTTATATTATGATGTCAGAAAAAGAAAATTATGCTGTAATTTTAGAAGAAAATGCAAAATTACTAAAAGAAAACAGAATTTTAAAAAGAAAAGCACGTGAGCTTGAAAACCTTTTACAACGTGTTAAATTAACTATTGATAGCACAGAGAACGTCAATAAAGTGCTGGCTACGCAGCAACAAGAGCTGGAAAAATATATAAATTTATTGTTGAAAAATAGCCCGTCTAATATTTTGATTTTTGATAAATCAAATAAGCTTGTTTATTGCACCCAAAAATTTCTTTCCATTTCTTGTGTCATGGATTTATCTTTGATAAAAGGTAAAGATCTAAGAGGGCTTTTTACGGATCTTCTTCCGCTGGCAATCATAGAAAAACTAGAAGATTTTTTCACTTCCGTATGGCAAACCGGTGTTGCAACAAAAATTGTTGAGCGCATAACTTTTCCCGCCTATACTGAGAAGCGCATTTATGAAATATCCATTATCCCCATCAAAAATATGCAAAATATTTCCGAAGGGCATGCGATTTACTTTCATGATAACACAGATATTGTTCAGGCTAAAGAAGAAGCTGAAAATGCCAATGTCATAAAAGGGCAATTTTTAGCCAATATGAGCCATGAAATCCGCACACCTATAAATGGCATATCGGGTTTATTGCATTTGATTTTACAAACAGAGTTGCAACCTTCACAAAAAAATTATATTGAGAAAGCTCTGAAAGCATCGGAAGATCTTGTTCAAATCATTAATGATATTTTAGATTTTTCAAAAATTGAAACCGGGAAATTGCAAATTGAAAATATTGCTTTCAGCTTAAATGAAGTTATAGATAAAGTAGAAGTGCTTACTGTGTATAAGGCGCAAGAGAAGAATTTGCATTTTTTTGTGGAACACAATAATTTAATGGATTTAAAACTTATGGGGGATCCCTTACGTTTAAAGCAAATATTACTTAATCTTGTAAATAATGCCATTAAATTTACTGATGTAGGCAGTGTGAGGTTAATAGTTGAAAAAATAAAAGAAAGTGAAGGGCAGGTTTCTCTGCGTTTTTCTGTAAAAGATACTGGTATTGGGCTCAGTGTCAAACAGCAGAAGCTACTTTTTTCACCCTTCACTCAAGCAGACAGCTCTGTAAGTAGAAAATATGGTGGCACAGGTCTGGGGCTTGCCATCAGCAAACAACTGGTGGAGCTTATGGGTGGGCAAATTTGGGTAGAGAGTATACCAGGCCAAGGCTCAAATTTTCTCTTTACGGCTGTTTTTATTGAAAGTAACGATGATTATATAGAACGAAAAGATGAAAAAGTAGCTGAATATGATCACCGAGAAGGATATATTTTACTTGCTGAAGATAATCAAATTAATCAACTTGTCGCCACAGGCTTATTAAAGAAAAAAGGCTATTTAGTTGATATTGCAAATAATGGCCAAGAAGCGCTTGATATGATTGAGCAAAACAATTATGATCTAGTGCTTATGGATATACAAATGCCTGTTATGGATGGCTTTGTGGCCACAAAAAAAATTAGAAGTGATGAGCGATTTAAGCATTTACCGATTATAGCTCTCTCTGCTCACGCCATGTCAGAAGATAGAGAAAAAAGCCTTAAAAATGGAATGAATGAGCATATCACCAAACCAATTTCACCTAACATTCTTTTTGAAACTATTGATACGTGGCTGCGGAAATCTGAAAAATAAACATGAGGCTGTTTACAAAAGAGTGTTAGAGTGTTATCTACACCCCATTATAGTTGTGCGCTTTTTTTCTGTGGCCATTAAATTGGTGGGAAAGAGTAACGTCTGAGTGGGGTTGTTTATTGATAATGCAGATTCTGTGATATTGCAGTTTTGATTATTCGGTGTGATGTTATTTGCAACATCACACCGGATGGTTAAATGTTTTAATATGAAGGCCAAGTTGGCGTTGGGGTCATAGCCATGTTTTCAGGGTCGACTGCCGTGATGGAATAGCCTCCGGTTCGTTTGTAGTTTTCGTGAAATTCAGCTACTTTATCGAGGTCAAGTTCTACACCTAAGCCCGGGCCGTCAGGCGGGAAATAACGCCCTCCTTCAAGCTTTATGGGCTCTTTTATGTAATCAGATTTGAACCAGTCATACATATTTTGGCTGGGTGAAACTAAATTCGGTAACGTTACGCCAATATGAGCAAAACAAGCCTGAGCAATGCCCAATTCAGCACACGAATGCAAGCACACAGGCAAACCCCCGGCTTCAGCAATGGCCGCAGCTTTTCTTGTGCCACTCACCCCCCAGCTCATACGCGGCTCAATGGAGATGACGTCGGCGGCACTGGCCTTCACCACATTGAGCACCTCGCGGAAGTTCCAGGCACTTTCGTGGGCGACAATTTGGGCGGTGGTGTGGCGACGCACGTATGCTAACTCGTCGATATTATTTGCTTGGGTTGGTTGCTCCACCAAATCGATGCGAAACTCTTCCAAGCGTTTTAAAAGGGCCACGGCAAAGCCGGGGGAAATGGTTTGGTTTAAATCTACCCATAATTTGATGTCGTAACCAATGGCGCTGCGCACAGCGGCCACTGTTTGGCATAAATGCTCAATATCATTATATTTCAAATAAATAGTTTTAAAACCTTTAGCCACGTTTTCCACGGCCTCTTTGGCCATGTTTTCCGGAGTATCGTAGGCCAAGAAATGCATGACGTCAAAGCCGGGGCGCACACGACCACCTAAAATATTGTAAAGGGGCTGTTTGGCGGCTTTGCCAACTAGATCCCAAAGGGCCATCTCAACCCCGCCGAGAGCATAACCTGCATAGTGCCTCCCGAAAACCCAACCGCCTAAACCTTCAATTTTATTCAATATACGTTCAGTATCAAAAGGGCTTTCGTTGAGTAATAGAGGCTTTAACCCATCGATGAAGCATTTGGCTCCTTCCGGCGGCCAAGGGAGACAAACGCTCTCACCCAAGCCCACAAGCCCGGCGTCGGTTTCTATTTCAACGAGAACCACGCTGATGCCTTCCCATTTCCCGTAAGGCCAATAGGTGGCTTTTTTAAATGGCACTGCCATTAAAGTTGTTTTCAAATCCGTTATCTTCATTCTTTAACCTCGTTTAATTCTTCGATATAATTAACTTTGGCCGGTTCACCGAATTTGCTTGAGCCAAACCATTTTTGCTCTGGCCACCAAAGGGCTTTGAGCATTGAAACAATAACAAAAAGACCGAAGATCATAGTGGGAAAACCAACCACGACCGATAACATTTTCACACCGTTAATGCCGTCAGCAAAACTAACAGTAATGAGGCCCACGGCACCGATTAACAGCCCCCAAATAAATTTCATAGCAGCCGGAGGCTCACCGGTGAAATTGTTGGGCAAACGGCAGCTTAAAAGAGAGACTGTGGTGGTCATGCCGTTAGCCAAAGTGATGAAAGATGCTAAAATTAAAATTAAAAATAGCACTTTAATGGGCATGGCCAAGGGGAGCTGATCAAAGAACATAAAGACTGCGCTCTCAACACCGTTTTCTTGCATATTGGCCCAAAGGTCAACGCTTTTAAACAGTTGCAAGTCAATGCTAAAGCCGCCGAAAATGGCAAACCAAAGGATGCCGAAAAGAGCCGGCACCACAAAATTCACGGTTACAAATTCGCGTAAAGTGCGGCCATAAGCGATTTTTGACCAGAACATACCCACGATGGGGGCAAAGGCAAACCAGTTGGCCCAGTAAAAAAGATCCCACCAACGAGGGAAGGTGTCTTCACTGATTGGCCCCAAGAAGAAAGATTTGGAAATAAAGTTTTCTAAATAAAAACCAAAGGATTGGAAACCTAAATCACAAATGAAAACAGTGGGGCCGACAATAAACATGAATATTAAAAGAACGATATAGCCCTTGGTGTTTTTATCTGCCAGCCAGGCGATGCCGCGGTCAACGCCGATATAGCTGGTAAAGATGTAACCAAATATGATGACGGCAGCCACAACGGCCCAAACGGTGCGTGAAGGCTCAATGCCGACCGTAAAATCAAGGCCGCTACCCATTTGTAGAAGAGCCATGCCCATGGAGGCGGCCACGCCGCCGGCAATAGCAAACAAACAAATAAGATCGACTATATCGCCTAAGATACCTGAGCACTTATCGCCGACAATGAAGTAGAGGCTTGAGCTAACTGCGCATTTTTGTCCGTAATTGTAATGGGCTAAGGCAATAGCCAAGCCAAAGAAACAGAACATGGAATAGGGGCTAAACCCCCAGTGCATATAAGATTGGCTGACGGCGTAAATGGCGGCTTCTTCGCTGAAGGGCTCCAAGCCATAAAATTTTGGCGGGTCGGCCATAAATTGAATAGGCTCAACCGGCCCCCAAAACAAAATGCCGATGGCAATGCTAGAGGTGAGGCTCATGGCAAACCAACGCCAGGTTGTGTAATGTGGTTGGGCCTCGGGGCCACCCAATTTAATGTTGCCACATTTGGTGGCTATAACTAGAAACAAAAGGCAAACTAAAGTGAAAATCGCAGCCATGAAGAGCCAACCGAAATTAAAAGCCACAAAGGTATAAGATTTTGTCATCAAATCAGCAAAAAGCTTATCACTATAAAGGCTTAAAGCCATTGTACCTACAACTAAAATGAATGGCACCCAAAAGACCACATGATTGATTTTGACTTTGGAGGGTTTGTTTACTTCACTCATGGAGAAACCTTTCTTTTTTTGGCAGCGCAACGAAAAACTCTTTGGCCGCAGAAAAATTGGTCACTAAAATGTTAGGGCGCAAAGCTATTTGCCGTGCGCCCTTGTTTGCCTTAAGCTTCCGTAGTTTTCAAAATATCTTTTAAAGCCTTTTTAATATCATCAGAAAGAGGTTTGGGTTTGTATTCAGCTAAAATTTTAGCTGTTTTTTCTTTAACTTTTTGGTCTAAAGTAATAGAGCCATTATCTTGCCAAACTTTGTAGGCATTGCGCTCGAAAAGTTCGGGGCGCCAATATTCCTTGCGGAAACCTTGCAGAGTGTGACGAGTGCGTAAATAGTTGCCACCGGGGCCGATCTCAGCAATTTCCGCCACAGATAAATCTTTTTCGGAAAAGCCAATGGGGGTCATAAAGCGGCGCACCCATGAGATTAACTCTTGGCCCATAACCATCATATCCAAAGAGCAGGCCATACCCATGTCAACATAGCCAACGTCATGAATAAAGCTCAAGCCGGCTTGCGCTTGGGCCAGCAACGAGAAGGCACTTTCGGCGCCAGCTTGGGCATCAATGGCTTTGGAATCGGTGCCCCCGGCCAAGCCCCAAGATGGGAACCCAAAGTGGCGGGCAATTTGGGCTTGAGCGGCTAAACCTAAGCTGGCTTCGGGGGGAACAATACTCATAAGGCCGTTATTCATGTTGAAACCGCCAAGGTTCATTGCCATGAAACAAGGAGCACCGGGGTTGCGATGTTGCACTAAACCGATGGAGAACAAGCTCTCGGCCAGACCTTGCACCAAAGTGCCGGCAATAGAAATAGGGGAAGTTGCGCCCGGTTGTTGAGCACCGCAGATGAGCTGGGGTTGCATCCACTCACCGCTGATGAACATTCTTTCCACCACGTCAAAAGGATAAGTCAAAGGTGTAATGGGTTCGGGGTAGACAATGACAAAGGGACGTTTTTTCAATTCTTCTAAGCCGCCGACCACGGCTGCGGCCATTTCGTAAACCTTACGCACGCCTTCGGGAGTATAGCCGCAAAAGACCACGGGTTTGATTGTATTATTGACCACAGCTTCAAATTCATAGACTTCGGCCCAATCCGCGGGCACGTCTTGGGCGGAACCAAAAGGCATAACCCAATCAAGGTTGGGAAGGGCGTCGGCCATGAGGGCGCCATTGGCGATGTCGGCCACGGTAGTGAGCCGTTGTTCGCCGGTGTAGGTGTCGCGGTGGTTGGGGCTGCCGGTGGAAGTGCCGAAGAAGGCGGCGTCAGTAGTTAAATCGCAGGCGACTTCGCCTTCACGGTTATAAATTTTAAAACCGCGAGGAGCTTTGGCAACTGCTTCTTCCAAGAGTTTACGTGAGATTTTTACCCGCTCGCCGTCAACTTCAGCCCCCCATTTTTTCACCATTTCCAAAGCTTCAGGGTGACGCAAGAGAACGCCGGTTTCTTCTAAAACTTTATATGCGGAATCAATAACTAATTTGACTTCATCATCGGTTAAGATATTGGTAAATTGAAATTTTCTTTCCATTTTTAATCCTTTAAAGAGGATACTTCAATAACCTCTAGTGTTCTGTTTGGTTAGTTCTGTCCGTAAGGTAATCTAGGGCTTCGCCTGAGACGACTTTCATAAGTTGCCTTGATTTTACCCCTAGAGTTCGCTTTCGCTCACAGTCGGGGAAAAATTTGCGGTCAACTTCTGAAAGTGTCTCCGGCTTCACCCTTAGATAGTGTCGTTGCGAGATGAATTTTTGAGTTATATCAAGGAAGATGAGTTTTCAAGGAGTGTATAGACATACATGACCGAAAAAGAAAACGAATCTGACGATGAGAGAACCAAAAAGTCGCTCGCAACGACACTATCTAGTCAAAAGTTGAACGGCCCAAAAAGAGGAGACTTCAATAGCCTCATCCCAGTTCTTATAATATGCCTTCGCGCAAGTAGCGACCGAGGGCTTCTTTATCCATATCGGCAATACCCAAATCTTCCAAAGTGAAGCCGGTGGCCAAGAAGTCCATTTTGGTCATAACGTTACCCAAGGTGATCATGGAGGTGATAATGGGCACTTCCACCCCGAATTTTTGGGCTAAACGATAGAAGATGCTACAACCAACGGGAATGTCTTCGGTGATGTAGCGATTCATGATGGAGAAGGGGCCGGTGCCGTAAGCAAAGGGAGCTTCTTGGTCGAAAGGAATGGCGCAACCGGGGCCCATAAATTCGGGGCCTAAGATATTGCTACGTGAGAAGAACTCTTCTTTTTCAAAGTGTTGAATGCCAATGCCCATGGCAGCGGCGATGCGGCACTCTTCTTGATAGACGCCATATTGCACTTCAGAGATGGAGGGGCAGTATGCGTGGGAATAGATGCTGTATTTAAATTTGTCATCGCCAAAGACGGTGCCGAAGTTTTCCATGGTGCTGACGCCCAAGATGGTGCCGGGAACGTGCAAAATGGGATTGACGTTAGAAAAACCGATGTCGACAACGGTGTCGCCTTCCACCGGGTGACGCATGGAATCAAGGGGCGGAAAATATTTGGCAGATTCAATGAAATCGGCTGAATCGGTGGAAGGCAAAGCCGAACCGCGCAAAGTGATGGCCCGATAAATAACTTTGACCACAGAAGTGGAGACGCCGCCCATGGATTCAACGCGGCAGCCATAAGGTTGGCTTGTCCATTCGCCAACGATGATTTTAGTATTGACGCCCTTTTCGCGCATCATGCGGCGAAGCATGAGGGAACCGAAGTTGCCGGTAAGGAAGTGAAGAACCTGGCCGTCTTCCAAATGGGGAATGAGCCGCTCAAACACGGTTTTAAAGCCAATGGCCGGCAAGGTGACGATAACAAGGCCGGCGCCTTTGACCACTTCGGCCATGTCGGTGGAGACCACATCAATTTTGGCAGTGCCGGAACGTTTGAAGCCGTAAAGGTTGCGTTGCTCACCTTCTAAAGTGATGGTGCGGTCGGTTAAAATGGCGCCTAAACTTGCGGCGAACTCAGGCAGTTCATACATACGAACTTCGCGACCGGCCAGAGCACAGTCGGCGGCTTGGGTGCGGCCGGTGGCCCCCCCACCGATAATGGCAATAGGTTTGCTCTTTAAATACTCCATGTTTCCCATGATGTGTTCCTTTCTTGTTGAACCTTTAAGGTTCAATCGTTAGTAATTAATACCTTGATTTTCAGCTTGACCCGTAAGGTTACGGGATATTTTGTAAAATTTAAACTGTTTGCCAGATGGGTAAGGTTTTTTGTAATTAAACCGCTTTTTGTTCTTGGCCAAGCTTTAGGCCGGTGGCATAAGCCTTTTCATTTAACGCTAACAGTTCAGGCTTTTTGGCCAACTTCTTCGCCAGAGCATTCCAGAGAACCCCAGGGTCTAAAACTTCGGTGTAACCCACGTAAGTGCCAAGCATCACAATGTTTAATACTTTGCTGTTGCCAAGTTCCAAAGCTATTTCCGTCACCGGTGCTTTTACTAAGGAAATGTCGGTGCGGGGAACATCGTCACTGACAATGGAGCTGTTTATAAAAAGAGTCCCACCTGTCTTTAAAGTGCTCACAAATTTAACGCAAGAAGGTTGATTCATGACAATGAGGTCGTCCATTTCATCAGCCACAGGGGAGCCGATGGGGTCATCGGAAATGGCCACAAAACAGTTTGCGGTGCCTCCCCGTTGCTCGGCCCCATAAGTAGGTATAAATGTCACGTTTTTATCAGTAGTATTACAAATAGCCTCAGCCAGAAACTTTCCCAAGGTCATGATGCCTTGTCCACCGAAACCGGCCACACACAAGTTGGTTTCCATCTTATTCCCCCTTATTTTCTATAAGATCGCGCACAAGGCCGAGCGGAAACTCTTTGAGCATATTATTTTCAATGAATTCCAAAGATTTAAGCGGATCAACACCCCAATTGGTGGGGCAATTGCTCACAATTTCGACCAAAGAAAAACCCTTGCCATCTAGCTGATTTTGGAAGGCTTTTTTAATGGCCCTTTTTGTTTTATTGACGTTAGCCGGGGTGTTGCACGAGGTGCGTTCCAAATAAACGGGGGCGGTGAGTTGGTTTAAGAGCTCAACCACGTGAATGGGGTGGCCATGTTCTTTTTCATTGCGGCCAAAGGGTGCTGTGCTGGCCTTCATGCCCAATAAGGTAGTGGGAGCCATTTGGCCGCCTGTCATGCCGTAAATGCCGTTATTTATGAATATAACGGTGAAATTTTCACCACGATTAGCAGCGTTAATGGTTTCGGCCAAACCGATGGCCGCCAAGTCGCCGTCACCTTGGTAAGTAAAAACCACACCGTCAGGATTGACTCGTTTCATGCCGGTGGCCACGGCACAAGCCCGCCCGTGGAGAGAGAGCACGTTGTCGTAATTGACATAATTCATATTAATACCGCTACAGCCCACGCCCCAGACCCCGGCAGTTTTGGAGCGGATGTTAAGCTCATCAATAACTTCACCAATGAGCTTAATGGCGGTGGAGTGGAGACAACCGGGGCAAAATCCCGATACTTTATCTTCGTCTATGGTTTTACTTCTGGCGTAAATTTGTTTCATTTTTTCCCCTCCACTTCAATTACCATTTCTTTAAAAGACTTAACCACAGCGTTAATGCTCATGAGGTTCCCGCCCGAGCACAAGCAGTGATAAACAGGGCTTTGTCCTTGAACGCCAAATTCCACATCAAGGCCGAATTGGGCCGGGATGGACATTTCAACATTTAAAACGCCTTTGATTTTTTTATAGTCCAAATTGCGGAATGTCTCGTAAGGAAAGGGAGAGACGGTTTGAGGGCGAATCATACCCACGGCAAAACCTTCGCTACGGAGCCTACGGATGGCCGAACGGGCCGCCCGAGCGCTAATTCCATAAGAGGCCAAAACATATTCGGCATCGTCCATCATATATTCTTCCACTTGAATATCTTTAGCCCACGAAGCATAAAGAGCTGCCGCCTCTTCGTTAACGGCTTGCATCTCAGCTGTTGTCCAGCAGAAAGTTTCAATTTGCGATGGTTTTTCATCCGCCGGGTGGCCGATGCAGGCCCATTCGTATTTACTGTCGCGGATAGCTTGAATTTCGGCATCTGTTTTAGCTTCCGGCAAAATTACAGGCTCCATCATAGCGCCAATGGCACCGTCGGCCAGGACTAAAACAGGGTTACGGTCGCGATCGGCCAAGTCAAAGGCGACGTAGGTCATGTCAACGGCTTCCTGAACGCTTTCAGGGGCCAAAACTATCATCTGAAAACCACCGTGACCGGCTGCTTTGGTGCCTTGAAAATAATCGGCTTGGGCCGGCTGAATAACGCCGATACCAGGGCCGCCACGCATGATATTCACATAGACAATGGGGATTTTACCGATGGCACAGTTGGAAATACCTTCGCCCTTTAAAGTGACTCCGGGGCTGGAGGAGCTGGTCATGGAACGCACTCCGGCAGCTGATGCCCCAAAAACCATATTGATGGAGGCGATTTCACTTTCGCCCTGGACAAAAACACCGTCAACTTCAGGTAGGCGACGAGCTAGATATTCAGGAATTTCATTTTGCGGGGTGATGGGGTAGCCGGAAAAAAAGCGACACCCGGCGCGCACAGCCGCCTCAGCAATAGCTTCGCAACCTTTCATTAACACTCTATTTGACATATTGATTTCCTTTTATTTATAGATGTTTATGGCGCCATCGGGGCAAATTCGAGCACAAAAACAACAAGCAGTGCAATCGTCTTGGTTCGTAATTTCAGCGTATTCATAGCCTTTGCTATTTACCTTTTCACCGATTTGCGTAATTTTTTTAGGACAAAATTTTACGCAATAACCACAACTTTTGCATCTTTCGGCAATTATCTCTACCATTGCCATAACAAGCTCCTTTCAGCTATAAAAAAACCAATAATAAATAGGTTGTAGTAAAATAAAACTTTGATATTATTATAATAAACGATCGATATTTACATATAAATCCAAAGGGAAAATTAAATTTTTATCCGGCAAATCGGCGTAAACCGCCCGGCTTGCCGTGGAAAAGAAAAAAGAAACATCAGGCCCTAAAATTGCCCTTATTTTATCGGTTCCTTCAACAAAATCATTGGCCGTGGTTTCAGCGCCAAGGTTACTGTTGTTAATCAGGCGGAATTTATTTTCTTTTAAGTGAGTTACAGCTAAAATCTCACCGAGGGTTCGGTTGATATTGGCCAAATCTAAAGACCAAGGGCGGTAGCCATTGACGACATACCAAACTTCTGTTGCCTCTTGGTTTAAGATCTCTTGGAAGCCGCCAATGCTACGAGCACCGATGTGATCTCCCCCCACGTCTAAAACCGTTATAATATCTGCGTCTTTAAGTGATCTCTTCACGCCGTTGACCAAAACAGGCGCATCTAAAAATTGGTCTTGATAATGCACCGTGACTTTAGCTTCGGCCAATTCCTTTTCGCTTTCTCGCGAGCGCAAGAGAGGCTTGGTCATATCCAAATCGAAAAAATGAACCGGCTTTGGGCTGCGGCAGGCGAAATAGATGGCAAGATTAAGGGCTATTTCGCTTTTGCCGCTGCCTGCTTCGCCCAAAAGAACGAAGTTTTTTTTGCCTTCGGAAAGCAAATTCTCAAAAATGGTGTCAATGGTGTTAACCATCGTCTATACCACTAAATTCATTTTTTTAGCCGCAGCCAAAAGCTCGCCCCTAAAGTTAGGATGGGCTATGGCGATAAGGGCCTTGGCCCTTTGACCGGCGGATTTCCCCCGCAATTCAGCTACGCCATATTCCGTCACAATACAGTCCACCTCGTTTTTGGGGGTGGTAACATGGGCCCCCTCTTTTAATACCGGGCAAATTTTACTGATTGTGTCCTCTTTGGTTGTGGAATAAGTGCAGATATAAGAATGGCCGCCTTCTGACCAGTTGGCCCCACGCACAAAATCCAGTTGCCCACCAGAGGCACTGAAATTTTTCGGCCCCAATGACTCTGCGCAAACTTGACCCAGTAAATCAACTTCAATACAGGCATTTATGGACGTCATTTTAGGATTTTGACAAATAATGCGCGGATCGTTAGTGTAGTTTACCGGGTAGAATTTCACCGCCGGATTGTTGTTGACATAGTCGTAGAGTTTCTGCGAACCCATGGCAAAAGCAGTGACAGAGGCAAGGCGATCGGTGGCTTTGTAGCGATTGGTGACAACACCGGCTTTTAGCAAATCCACCATGCTATCTACAAGCATCTCGGTGTGGATACCTAAGTTTTGACGTTCCAGCAGATAGCTACCCACAGCATTGGGCATAGCGCCAATACCAAGCTGAATAGTGGCCCCGTTAGGGATACGTTCGGCAATTAAAGCACCAATTTGGCGGTCTTTTTCACTTAAAGGTGGGGCTGCCAGTTCCGGCAGAGCTTGGTGATTTTCGCAAATAGCCGTAACTTCGCTGATGTGAACGAAGTTGTCGCCCAAGGTGCGGGGCATAAATTTGTTTACTTCCAGAAATACTTTCTCCGCCCGGTCAATGATGGCTCTGTTTTCTGACGCTGACAAGCCAAAGCTGAAATAGCCGTGTTCGTCCATGGGCGAGACCATCATATAGGCTACATCTGGCTTTTTATATTCGCGCCAAAAGAGGGGTACATCGCTATAGTTGACGGGGGTGAAATCGGCTCTTCCACTTTGGACGGCAGCGCGTGAGGCCCCGCTGGTAAACCAGGAGTTGTGGGTGAATTTGCCGGCGAATTCTTCTTTCAGATAGCTCCAAGGGCGTGAGGCTAAAAGGAGGTTATGCTCGATGCCCTCAATTTCTCCAGCCAACACTCGGGCGGCTAAAGCTTCCACAATGGCCGCAGGTTCGCCAAAGGCATCGGCACTGGCGCAAACGGCACCGGAAGGAATTTGGGCAGCAATTTCCTCTGCTGATTTCAGTTTCTTCGAAAAAAGATTTGCAACGCTTAAGTTAGCTTTTGACATCTTTTGACCTCCGGTAAACTTAATAAAACCCCAAAAAAGCGTGCAACCGCTTTTTATTTACTTATGTTTAATGTGAAATTAGTCTAGCTAAACTCAAAACAAAGGGCAAATTTCAGCAATTTCTCTGCTTGAAACTTTTTCTTTTTATGTTTCACCAAGTGAAATTTTTCTGCTTGTTTTTGGGTTTTGTTTCTATTTTTGTTTTTAAAGTCTTGGTTTTTTAGAAAGATTTTCTCTAGAGGAAACTCTTTTGTTGAAAAAGTTTATTTTCATGTTTACTTAGTTGTGCTATAAAAATAGGCGGTATAAAAAATTGAGGAGGGAATATGGAAGCCACATTGAAACAAGTTGGTGAAAATATCAAGCTGTATCGTAAAGCTAAAGGCTATACTCTAGAAGCCTTTGCCCACCTTATAGGCAAAAGTAAATCGAGCCTTTCTAAATATGAAAATGGCGTGATTGCTATGGATCTGAATACATTGTTTGATATTTGTTCGGCTCTTGACATCACAATAAATCATATCATGCAACAAAAGCTCAACCCTTCGGCTCTTTTATACGGCAAATCAAGTATTAAGCATCAGTTTTTCAAAGTTCCTTTTTTGTATACATACCAATATGATGGCCTCAGAAATCGTTTAGTGAACGGTGTGATTTATTTTCATTTCAATGCGGCAAATGAAAATATGGAAGCCACCCTCTATTGGGATATTCCGTCGAAACAACACTACACCAAATGTACTCACCTTTATTATGGTTTTTTTAGAGAGTTTGATTCCTTTTCCATTTTTACTTTTGCCAATCAAAACACCGCTCTTGAGCAAATGACCCTGACTATTATTAATCCTAATATTAATTCTGCGCGCGCTTTAGCTTTGGCCTGCGGCATTTCCTGTTACCCCATGATGCCTTTTTCCGTTAAGTGTGTGCTTTCGCACACTCCTTTGTCGGAAACTGATTTAGGTTTGGATTTATTAAAAGTTACCAAAGATGAGCTGCAATATATTAAGAAGAATCATAGGTTTATCATCAAGAATATTTCTGAATAATCCCCATTTCTTTTGTTAATTGCGACAAGTGGTGTTTCTTGCCTCGGTTATAGTCGGGTTTTCGCCTTCGGATTGGGGCGTGGAAGATTAGGAACTTTAGCGTTTTTTCAGGAAGAATTAATGAAAAGATTAAGACGCAGAGTTAGCGGCTACGAATCTGCTGTGGGTGGTTTAGTTTTTGGTGGTCAATGAAGTGAACGCCCTTTTTTAACTTTTTTCTATAATCACTGTAACGCGATTTTTAAGGCCATATTTATTCAGCTTATAATTCATGAGTTGAGGGGAAATGCCCAAGATGCGTGCTGCTTGGGCCGCGTTTCCCCCCGCTTGTTCCAGAGCTTTGATGACCCGTTCGCATTCGGAGAAATTTTTATGAGCGAACTTTTGTTTTTTGTTTTCCTTTTCTGAAAAGGCGTGATTTTCTCTTTCTGGCTTAGGAATTTGCATTCCACTTTGTGCTTTGCTGAAGCTCTGCCCAAATAAAGATGAGGTAAAATGGGCTGCCTCTAACATGCTTTCTCCTTTAGAAGATAAGTTCATAGCTCCTTCTAAAGTGTGTTCCAACTCACGGACATTACCGGGCCATAAATAATTTTCAAAAGATTCCAAAAGTTCCGGGGCCACGCGCACGATATTCTTTTTCAGACGTTTATTATGTTTTTTCAAAAAATGTTCCACTAAGAGGGGAATATCCGATATACGGTCGCGCAAAGGGGGAATCTCCACCATCACCACAGCTAAACGAAAAAACAAATCAGCTCGAAGTGAACCATTTGTGACAGCATTTTGCGGGTGAACATTTGTGGCACTTATTATTTTCAATGACACTTGCTTTTCCTCAACCCCTCCAACACGCCTCACTTTTTGATCTTGCAAAACCCTCAACATCTTACTTTGTAAACCAAGGGGCATAGAGTTTATTTCGTCTAAAAACACAGTGCCTCCATCGGCCATTTCCAGCATGCCGGGTTTATCCATTGAGCCGGTAAAGGCCCCACGCACAGTGCCAAAGAGCATTCCCTCTAAAAGGCTTTCCGGGATAGCAGCACAATTTATAGGTATAAATGGTTTGTCTCGCTTTAAGCCAAGGCGATGAATAGCTTGGGCAAACATCTCTTTGCCACAACCGGTCTCGCCAAAAATCATAGTCGGCGAAGGGCTGGATGCTGATTGCGAAATAATCTTTAAACCTTTTCGCATGACCGGATCTTTGGTGATTATCTCTGTGGGGTTCGGTAATAATGACGGAGTTCCGGGGGCCGCAAAAGCTTTTTTCTTGGGCTCCACTTCTAAAAATTTATATTGATCGGCAATGCGGCCGTAATCTTGAATAAAACAAATGCAGCCAATCATTTGCTCACGGCGAAAAAGAGGGAAAACACTGTGCATGGAATTGACCAATTTCCCCAAGCTGGTGTAATAAAATAAAGGCAAATTTATAATTGGCTTTTGGTTAAATAAGCAATGCAAAGTTGGGTAAAAAGCATTTTCAATGACCCGATAAAGATCTAAAATGGTTTTTCCCAGAGCCCAAGAAGGTTCGATGTCATCAATTTGCCCTTGGGCCTGGTTGTAATAAACCACCTCCGTATCCATATTTATTATCATAACGCCGGAGCTGAAGTAATCAAAAGCTTGGCTAGTAAAATTTGCCCCATTGACTCCGGCTAAAAACATACTCAATTCTTTATCAACAGTCATTTACTTAACCCTCACTTTAAGGTTTTGCTTGAAAACCGCTGCTCTTTACAGCGAGGTAATAAGGCCCCATAGTATTTTAAGGAACCGCTGATTAATTATGCAAGCAGACTTAATCAGCGTTTCCTTAAATTGACACCACTGATGTCAATTTTAAATGGCACACTTTGCTTTTGGCACCGGGTTGTGTAATAAAATTACACTTTGCATCACGTAAGTGTTTTAGTCTTTAAAGCTCTCCGTGAATAAGTTTTGCGAAACTTTCAAATTGTAAACTATCTTTTTTCTTAAGCGGTATTCATGCCAAGTTTGTTTTTATATAAAAATTTTCATAAGTCAAAATAAATCATTGATATTGCACGATTTAAATTTAAGTCGTTCGTTTTTCCATCATTTTTTTTAAAAATATAGATATAAAGTTTTTATAGTATAAAATTTTATAGTATAAAAATTTATAAAATATAATAATAAAAACCTCAAAAGCTCCAAATAAAATCTCAAGTAAAAACAAGGTAATAACAAAACAGATTTATGGCACTGTTGTTGCTATACTGCTAGATATGTAAGTTTCGACATAGCTATAACGAGCGTTTTAATTTTAAGAATCGGCTTTGAAGCTTTTCAAGCATCAGAGCCCGGTGGTTTTTTTGTGCTTAATTTTGGCGCCGCTGAAAAGCGCCTTTAGTTTTCAGCATCAACTAATTTTAAAAGAAAGCCCGGTTTTTCTAATAATTATAACGCAATAAGATATTTTAATCGTCATAATTAACCATGTTTTTTAAAGACTTTTCTATTATAAACTAAAAGCTCTTTTAAAAACAACACCACGATGAAAGGAAGTAGCCATGTCTTACAATCGTCAAGTGGGTTTGTCCGCTGATAACTTAGACCGCATACATCATGCGTCAATGGAGATTTTAGCACGCAGCGGCATAGCTTTCCACTGTAAAGAAGCTGTGGAGCTTTTTCAAAAACACGGATTTAAAGTTTCAGGAAATCAAGTTTTTTTCACGGAAGAAGAGGTTTTCAAAGCTTTGAAAACTGTGCCGGAAGAGTTTACTCTAACGGCCCGTAACTCGGCAAATTCTCGAGCCGTTGGCCGCGACAATTTCGTTTTAGCCCCCACCTATGGCCCGCCCTTTGTGGTGGAACCCGACGGTCGTCAGCGGGTTGGCACTTTGGAAGATTACCTAAACTTTGCCAAGCTCAATCAAAGCTCAGATGTTGCAGATATTATGGGCTTCAAATATGTCTCCCCGGACGACATCCCGGCGGTGGATGCCTACCTTCAACAGCTGAAAATTTCCATCACCATGGGCGACAAACCCTTTATGGGCAGCACCGACGACCCTCAAGCCGCCATTGACACCATGGATATTTTAAAGCTTGTGTTTGGGGAAAAGCTCCAAAAACACTATGCCATCGGCCTTATCAATCCTCTTTCCCCTCTGGCCTATGCCGAGGACATGGCTGCTTCCATCATGACCTACGCCCGCCACAACCAGCCTGTCATCATTTTAAACATGATTTTGGCCGGGGCTTCCGGGCCCATTCATTTAGCCGGGCTCCTTGCTTTGCTCAACGCTGAAATCCTAGGCGGCATAGTGCTTTCGCAACTGGCCGGCCCCGGCTCTCCCGTTGTCTACGGCACCACATCTTGCCCCATTTATATGAAAACAGGCACCGGCACCGTCGGCGCACCGGAAACCATGAAAGTGGCGGCGGCCGTTTTGCAGCTGGCCCGTTATTATAAAATACCGTGCCGCACGGGCGGGTCACTCACTGATTCCCTCCAACCCGATGGCCAAGCCATGGCTGAAGGTGCTTTAAGCTTACTTAATGCCGTGCGCGGCGGAGTCAATTTTGTGCTTCACACTTTGGGCATGATGGGCGGCTACATTGGCATTTCGGCGGAGAAATGGATTATGGACGAAGAGCTTTGCCGCTATGTTAAAGAGCTGATGCGCCCCATTGAGGTTGCAGACACCACCTTATGTGTGGAGGAAATCATTAATACCGGTTCCGGCGGTAGCTTTCTGACCTCTAAAGAGACCATGAAAAATTGTCGCAAAGCCTTTTTGCCGCCGGTTGTCTTCAATAAAGTCGATGAAGCCGCTTGGCAAAAAGCCGGGGGGCAAGACCTCTTAGCCCGAGTCTCGGCTGAAAAAATGCGCCGCCTCAATGAATATACAGCCCCGCCGATTGAAGTTGATTTAGTGCGTGAACTTGACAAATTAATCGCCGCCCGCAGGCGTTAAAAGCAAGGAGAAAAAATGGCTACAGAAAACAAACAGTCTATTTGGAGTATGCTCAACCTCAAAATCTTTTTACCCTCTGCCATTCCTTTGGTGACCATAGTCGTTTTAGGCTATATCTACAAAGATGATCTCAGTGAGGACATCGGCGCTGTTTTAAGTGCTATTTTAGAAAACTTTGGTTGGTTTTATACCATGGGTAGCACCTTCCTTTTGGCGGTGACTTTGTGGGCTTGCTTCAGTAAATATGGCAACATTCGTCTAGGTGGTGAAGAGGCCAAACCGGAACTCAGTTTCCCCACCTGGTTTGCCATTTCCCTCACCAGCGGCATTGCCATTGGCATTTGCTTTTTCGGGGTGGCCGAACCCATGGCCCACTTCATGAATCCACCAATTTTCACCGGCTTTGAAGGCGGCACCATTGAAGCCGGGGAGCGAGCTCTTCGCTACACCTATTTCCACTGGACTCTTCATACTTACGGATGTTATACCTCCATCTCGCTTTGTATTGCTGTTTGCTATTACAACAGCAAGCGCCCCTTTAAAGTCAGTAGCGGTCTTTACGGCACCTTTGGCGAAAAGACCACTGGTCTTTTGGGCACAGCCGTGGATAGCTTGGCTCTTTTCGCTCTTATTGGCGGGGTCTGCACTTCTTTGGGCTATGGCGTTTTGCAAATCAGTGGCGGCTTTGAATATATCTGGGGTTTTACCGTTGATCCCACCATGTATGCCATTGTTATCGGCGTAATGGTTTTGATCTATACCTTTTCCGCCTACACCGGCCTTCACAAAGGCATCACCATCATCAGTAACTGGAATATGCGCCTCTACATTTACTGCCTAATTTTCCTATTAATTTTTGGGCCGACAGTTCACATGCTGGAATCTTTAAGTGCCGGTATTGGCGATTACTTCCAAAACTTAATTGGTATGTCCCTCTACACCGAACCCATGTATAAATCCGGCTGGGTTGGTGGCTATAGCGATTTCTATTGGGCTTGGTGGCTTTCCTTTGCTCCCTTGGTCGGTTTGTTTTGGATTCGCTTAGGCCGCGGCCGCACCGTGCGTCAATACGTTTTGGTCAACCTCATTGCCCCGGCCAGCTTTGGCATGATCTGGTTTGCTTTCTTCGGTTCCAGCGCCATTTTCTATGATTTCTTTGAAAAGGCCACCATCTGGGAAGATATTAGCAACTACGGTAACGATGTGGCCCTCTATTCCCTCTTTAAATATTTGCCATTTCCTGATTTCCACATGGTGTTAGGTGTTATTATTGTGGCCATTTCCTTTATCACCTTGGCTCACTCCATGACCTCCACCACCGCCGCCATGACCACCAAAGGCTTTGGCGAATCAGATGAAGACGTGGAAGCCCCCGGCGTTATGAAAATTTTCTGGGGTGTTTTAATGGGTGCAGTGGCTTGGGTGGCCTTGGTGGCCGGTGACCAACAGGCTCTGCAAACAGCGGCCATTATCTGCGGCTTGCCTATTTTGGTTGTGCAAATAGCTATGATGTTTGGCCTTATTCATTGGTTTAAAAATCAGAAGAAATATGACAAGGTCAGTAAGTTTACAGCCGATGGCGAAGCCATCCCCGGTAATTAATCGGTAATCCCCCCGGGCCGGCTATCAAAGCCCGGGGAACTAAAATATAACGGGGGCATTTCGCTTCCCTTTAAAAAAACGCCTATAAAAGTGCGAAATTTCAGGAGTATTAAAATGGATAGAAAATTTCTTTACTTAAGCTTTGAAGACGTCAACAAAGTCAATTTGAGCATGGAAGAAGTCATCAAAGCCACGGAAGCCGGTTTTGTGGAAATGGGCAAAGGTTTAGCCGAAATGCCCCCCAAAAACGCCATTCACCCCGGCGAAGGTGGCGACAACTACATTCACGGTATGCCCTGCTATATCCCCGGCATGAACTCCGCCGGCATTAAATGGGTGGCCGGTTACCCCGGAAACACTGCCAAGGGTCTCCCTTATAACACGGGCATCATGGCCCTTAACGACACCACCGACGGCATTGTCTACGCCATTTTAGATTGCCGCTGGGTCACCACGAAAAGAACCGGAGCCGCCTCGGCCATTTCCGCTAAATATCTGGCCCGCCCGGAATCGGAAACCATTGCCATCATTGCTTGCGGCATTCAAGGCCATTCCAACTTGGAAGCTATGAATTGCCAATTCAAGCTGAAAAAAGTTCGCGCCTACGACGTCAACCCGGCGGCGGCCAATAAGTTGGCTGATTACGCTCGGAGTCTTGGTTTAGATGTGGAAGTTTGCGACACCGCCGAAAAGGCTGTGCGCGGTGCCGACCTCATCGTCACCAGCGGCCCCATCTTCAAAAAGCCTTACGACACCGTTAAAGAAGGCTGGATGGAAGAGGGCGCTTTTGCCTCCCTTGTGGATTTTGACTCCTGTTGGTCACGGGCCGCACTGGCCGAAGCCGACAAATGGACTACTGACAACACCGGTCAGTATAACCACTATAAAGATGAATTGGGCTATTTCCAAAATTGCCCGACCCTTCATGCTGAATTGGGCGAAATTGTGGTTGGCAAGAAAAAGGGCCGTGAAAACGCCAAAGAACGCACCTTTGCTGCCAACTTGGGGCTTGCCTTAGATGATATGGCCGTTGCTCCCATCATTTACGCCAAAGCCAAAGAGTTGGGCATCGGCACCTGGTTGCCCCTGTAAAAAACAAACTATTTAAACATTTAACAAAAAAGGAAAATAAAAATGCATAAATTAGGTTGTATGGTTGACGACATTCGCTTCACTCCTCAACTCAAAATGATCAATGACGAGCAAATCGAACGCATTCACGGCGCCACCATGGACGTTTTAGAGCGCACCGGCGTTCAGATGTCCCACAAAAAAGCTTTGGAAATTTTAGATGGCGCAGGGGCCCGCGTTGATGGCAACCGTGTGCGCATTCCCTCTTGGTTAGTGCAAAAAGCCCTCACCACCGCCCCCCGCCGCATTAATTTAGGTAACCGCTATGGCGAAACCGTGGTCACCTTAGGCGGACGCCGCAGTTATTTTGGCCCCAGCTTGGATTGCATCTATTGGCAAGACCCCACCACCAGTGAACGCACCCGCTACACCAGCGAGCATTGTAAACAAGCCGCCACCTTGGCCGAACACCTCGACAACTACAGCTGGTTCATGGTCATTGGCATGGCCGACGATCACCCGCCCCAAAGTGCCGATAAAGTCATTATCCGCCGCAGCATGGAAAATTCGACTAAACCTTTCGTCTTTTGCTGTAACGATATGGAAAGCGTGAAAGCCACCTATGAGATGGCCTTGCTAGCTCAAGGCGGCAAAGAGGTTTTCGATACCGCACCATTAATCGTCCACTATTCGGAACCCATTTCGCCCCTCGTTTATTATGACCCAGCGGTAGACAAAGTCATTTATTGCGCTGAAAACCGCATTCCTTTAATCAACTTTCCCGCCCCCCAATGTAGCGGCACGGCCCCGGCCACTTTAGCCGGCAACGTTGTCCAAGGCAGTGCCGAATCTCTTTCCGGCTTGGTGCTCCACCAGGCGGTGAACCCCGGTGCTCCCTTTATTTATGGCGCCTACACTACCGTTATGAATATGCAGACCTCCATTTTCTCTTATGGTGCGCCTGAGCTTTCCATCATGGTCGGCGCTTTGGCTCAAATGGCCCAGTATTACGGCTTGCCCTTCTTTGGCACCGGCGGCTGCACTGATGCTAAATTTGCCGATTCCCAAGCGGCCGCTGAAGCTACTTTGCAAACCCTTACCTCAGCCTATATTGGTTCCGGTTTAGTTCACGACTGCGCCGCCTGGATTGACCACGGCTCAACTGTCTCCCCGGCTTATATGGTCATGGTCAACGAGATTCTCTCTAACGTCAGGGTTATGATGGGTGGTCTTGAAGTCAACCACGATGCGTTGGCCACGGAAGTCATCGACAAAGTTGGCCCCGGCGGCAATTACTTGCGCGAACGCCACACCCTTAAAAACTTCAAAAAAGTTTTCTATTCAGACCTCTTTGACCGCAGTATGATGGAAACTTGGGTGGAAGAAGGCAGCCGTACCTTTGAAATGCGCCTCCGCGACAAAACCATGGCTCTCTTAAATAAAGAAACCACACCTTTGCCGGATGACGTCTTGAAAGAATTTGACAAAATGCAGGCAACTTGGTTAACTGATCCTAAGTTCAGAACCATTGCTTAATTACTATCTTACCACCTCACTCAAATAAAGTGAGGTGGTAAAAACAACTATTACTACGGAGGTTTTACCATGTATTCTCGCTATCATGACCCCGCCCTTAAAGTTATGCACACTCGTAAACAACATGCCTGCTATGGTATGGGCCTTGGTATTATGATTTTAGACGATGTCTACCCGGGCTTCCCCGGCGATGTGCGCAACGCTTCCGCCTGGGGCTTCCCAATTCAATATGACATCATTAAAAACATTGACATTCGCAAATTGATTTTCGAAGAAGACAAAACTCCGTGCTTGCAACCAATTTTAGATGCGGCCAAACGCCTGGAAGATTTAGGTTGCCGGGCGATTGCTGCTGAATGTGGTTATTTTGCTTGGTTCCAAGAAGACATTGCCGGGGCAGTTGATATTCCCGTTTTCATGTCCAGTTTGCTTCAGGTGCCCATTCTTCAACGCACCATTGGGCCCAAAAACGACGTGGGCATTATTTGTTTCCGCAAACCTTATTTGAGTGAAGACCACCTCAAAAAAGTAGGCATTGTGCCTGGCTCTAACTACAAAATCATCGGGGCCGAAGATGATTGTCCTGAGTTCGACAAACTCTGGGATTACTCCCGTCGACCTGAGGTGCCATATTCCGACTACGAAGCTTCCGAGCGCGACATGGTCAAGCTTGCCACCCGCTTTGTGAAAGAAAATCCATCAATTAAAACTATCATCTTAGAATGCACAGGAATGCAACCCTTTGGCCGGGCCATTCAACGGGCAGTTGATTTGCCTGTTTACAGCTGGTCGACGTTATTGGATTTCGCTTGGTCTGCTGCCTCTCACCGTGATTTCTACGGTCATATCTAAGACCATATTTAAGACTTCCGCACTGTCAAAAGCTTTTTCGAACCCCCAAAGCAGAGCTGCTTCTTGGTAGTGCGGTTGCTTTTTTTAAGGAAACGTTGATTTATCAGCATTTCCTTAAAGTAAATAAAGGAGGGATTGTTTACTTCCGGTGCCGGCAGCCATTGATTGCCTCCAATGTCTGCCGGCACCGGCTATTTGCAAACCTTCCTTTTTTGTGTCATAATTAGATGAATACTATGAAATCGACGTTTCCTTGAAAATGCCTAAACAAGTAGTATAAAGTACCATGCAAAAAGAATTTTCCATTTTTAACGATGTTCTTGGCCCGGTAATGACTGGGCCAAGCAGCTCCCACACCGCAGGGCCGTGGCGAATCGCCTATACTGCCGGCTTTCTTTTAGATGACATTATTTCCTTTGAAATTTCTTTCCCCCAAGATAGTTCCTATGCAGGTGTATACCGCGGGCAACGCTCAGACATTGGTCTGATTGCCGGAATTTTAAAGCTTCCCATTGATTCCCCTCAATTTCCATCTGCTTACGCCTTGGCCGAAGAGCGAGGGCTTAAGGTTGAATTTAAAATAACAGCACCTCAAGGGGGGCATCCCAACACCGCAACTTTAAAAATAAGTTCAAAAGAAAAAAGCCGAGAAGTTGAGACTATTTCCACCGGGGGCGGAGCATTTAAGATCATTGCCATTGATGGACAAGCTGTTGAAATCTCTGGGGAGAGTAATTATTTATTTGTAACCACAAAAGAAAACAGAGAAAAAATTATCTCCACTCTTAGAAAGAACAACATACAATCTGAAACAACAGCGGATAATGAATATTTTTTCTTAGAAAAAGTTAGCCAAAAAATTACTCCGGAATTGCTGGCGACTTTGCGTCAGCTTAATAAAAATATTTATTTTGTGCCGGCCGTTTTGCCTGTTGTCTCTTTTGGCGAAATTAAAGTTCCTTTTGCCACAGCCGCTGAAACTTTAGAATATTGCGCACAAAATAACATTTCTTTGGCTGAGGCGGCCCTTTTATATGAAATGGAACGCTCGGGTTGGACTAAAGATCAAGTTTATGATTTTGCTGAGTTTTTACTGCAAACAATGGAGCGATCCATTCATCGCGCCATGACGGAAGATTTGCCTAAGCTCGGCTTTTTGGAATTAGCTTCTAAAAAAATGTATGCCAAATATCTAGCTGAGCCCGAAAGAGTTGCCGATATTGGCATTTTACAAAAAGCTTCCATTTACGCCATCGGCATTATGGAAGTCAACATTGCCATGGGGGTTGTGGTTGCGGCTCCCACTGCTGGTTCTTGCGGTGTTATTGGCGCCATCTTATTTGCTTTGTCGGAAGGTGGGCAGTATAGCCGCCGAGAAATCTTAAACGCTCTGCTTTGCGCCGGATTGATTGGTATTTTCATTTCCAATCAGGCAACCTTTGCAGCTGAGCTTTGCGGTTGCCAAGCTGAAATTGGTTCAGCTTCCAGCATGGCTGCGGCCGCAGTTGCTTATTTACTGGGTGCTTCCCCAAAAGAGAGCTGCCAGGCCGCCTCTATGGCTATGCAGCATATGCTAGGTTTGATTTGCGACCCGGTAGCAGGTTCGGCTGAAATTCCTTGCATCAATCGTAACACCTGCGGCGTGAGTAATGCTGTGACATCAGCCAACATGGTGATTTGTGGTTTTGATCCCTATATCCCCCTCGACGAGACAATTCAAACCATGTTTAAAGTTGGAACTATGTTGCCTTGCGAATTAAGGTGTACAGGATTGGGAGGTCTTTGCCTTACTAAGTCCGCCCAAAATTTAGCTCCACAACTCGTTCGCTAACGCTCACTTCAGACAAGTGGAACTAAATTTTTTGGTCAACTTTTGGAAGTATCCCCTTCATTCGCCCTTGATTCAACGCAAGCGCGACATGGTCGTAAAATTTCTAATGGGTCGACTCTGTTTAGTTTGATGAGTCTATCGCAACACCGGTAACCGGAGAATTAGGGGCGGCATTGGGGGCCGTCGTCTTGCTGGGGGTGCCCGGTTTTATGTCGGTGACTAAGGTCACTTGGCGGAAACCGGCTTGGCCCAGTTCGGCCATGAGCGTCATCATACGCCCGTATTTCACCTCGCCATCGCCCCTTCCTTTTGTTTTTGGTGGGGGCGGTCGGTTTGGCTATTGTTTTTTTGTTCAACGTGGCCTTGGGTTCGGTCAACCTTTCGCTAGCCGAAGTGTGGGGGAGCCTCATCGGCTCCCCTGACGTTTTGCCCATCACCCATAATATTGTCTGGGATATTCGCCTCCCTCGGGCTTTGGCCACCATCTTTGGTGGGGCTTCATTGGCCACCTATTTACTTTTTTTCGCCAAGTGCCGGAATAAAACTATTAAACTGCCTTGCTAAAATAGACCGTAAAATTGCTAAGCTTATTTCACTTGCTAACAAGTAGCTTGCGTTCTTGAGTAGCCCCGTTAGGCAAGGGGAAAAGTTTATAAGCGCTAGCCTTTACTCGGGAATAAATGTCACTTGGTTTGCTTGAAGCAAGCAAAACAACATCGGTGGCTTTGTTTCAAAAATGAGCGCCCCTTTTTCGTCGTAAGCCTCAATCATAGTTGAAAGTTAACAAACCACGCAGATTCTAACGGCAGAAAAAACTTGGCAGGGGCCGCAGCCAAATTTAATTGGTTTGCGGCTCCTGCCTTGTGTTTAGTGTCTTTTTTCGTTTTAAAATTTGTGTTTGTAAAGCAAGTTAAAGGTGTTGTCAACTTGCTCATCTCCAAAGGCGCCGTTGTAATCAAGGCTAAAACTGAAATTATCTTTATTGTATTCCAAGCCCAAGCCGGCGAGGGCTGCGGTTTTGTCTTCGGTTACATTAAAGTTAAAGTTACTGTTGGTAAAAACCATGTTTGGCACTTCGATGTCGTCGCCGTTTAAGCGTTGTCGCACCCCGGCATTAGCTGTGAGGCGAATGGAATCACCGTCTTCTAAAAGCCATTTACTTTCCCAATTGAGTTTGGCGTCGGCAAAAAAGCCGTTATAGTTGCCTTCGCCGTATTGGAGGTCATATAAGCCATTATACATGGCGGTATTGGATCCTTGCCAAATGAGGCTATAGTCATCGGTGGTGACGTTTAGATAGCTAAGCCCGAGTTCGGGAGTAAGACTGCTGATTTCATTTATTTGCCAAGTATACCCGGCGCTTAAAGCGGCGAACACAGCTTGGCTGTCGTAGCTGGCTTTGCTGGAAGCGCTTAAGTAATCAGTTTGGAAATTGTAATTGGCATCGTTTTGGCCGAAGAAGGTGCTCAGTTGACTGCGAAGGTAAAAGGACGGCGTCACGTCATAATTGGCGTGGAGACCAAAGGCGAAAGAGGTGCTGTCGGTTTTGGCGTTGAGAGCACCGCCATCATAACTGGTGTCGTTAAAATCAAGGTGGAAGCCCACTCTGAGGCTATCGGTGGCGGCGTAAGTCAGGCCGCCGGTAGCGCCGAAGCCGCGCCCGTTAAAGTCATAGGTGCTGTTGTCGGACAGAGTGTAGTATGGGGTGAAGAAAAAATGCGTTTCTCCTTTTTCCCCGTAAGTTTGGCGGGCAAGTGCGTTGCCAATATTAGTAAATTGCCCGCGGGCTTGGCTAATGGCTTTCTGCTGGGTTGCGCCCCCGGGCAGTTGCTCTTCGTTAATGGTGAGGCTGACTTGGGGGGCATTGGTGTTTGCGCCGTAAAGATTGGCCGTGAGGTAAGGCACTTCGGTTACTGCCGCACCAATTGTGCCGGTGATACCGGCGTTCGTGCCGTGGGAACCTTGCAACTGCATATCGTCTGTCCAGGGATCCGGATCTTGGTCAATGGAAACCGAGTTGGCAACTTCAAAAAGTTGGCCGTAAGCGAAACCTTGGCCGAAGTCGCCCGGGCGTAGAACAAGAGTTGAATTATCAAAGTTTGGGTTTACATTTTGCTTTGCCCCAAAAATTGCGTCCAAAGCTGTCCAATCACGCAAAGTGACAGCAACGGTGTTTACGTTGTAATCTGCGTGATTGCCATAGATTTCATATGCTTCGCCGTTACTTTTGTCGATGTTTGATGTATGAATAAACCCGATGTTGGTGAAGCTACTGTCGGTTCCGCCATTTGTTACTATACCATTAGCCGTTCCAGCAGAACCCAGTGCCGTAACCGTTATGGCACCGTTATTAATTATCTTAGAATCTGTGCCACCAGAAATACCGGTGGCGCCTTTTAAACTTGTAACTGTAATAACTTTATTATTTGTAATAGTGTTAAGATCACCTAATAAAGCAACTATACCAGAAGCATTGCTTTGATTATGTTCACTTATAGACGTAATAGTGCCATTGTTAATGAGAATATTATAATCATTTACAGCGTTCATACCATAGGCAGCACTGCTGTTGCTTGTCACAAGAGCCGAAATGGTGCTGTTATTTGTTAAAGTATTTCTCTCCCCTTCAGCATATAAACCATATGCATTGCCCCTGGAGTTATTCCCCGTGACTGTAATGGAATTGTTATTAGTGATAGAGTTGGAGGTGCCAATAGTGTGCATTCCAAAAGTATTACTGTATGCTCCGGTGCCTAAATCAGTGATGGAAATTGTTCCTTCATTTGTGGATGTATTGAAATTCCCTTCGGTTCGTATACCAATAGCGTCTGCATAAATAATTTGAAAAGATGGTATGAAAGTAATGAGACCATGAGCAACAGTTGTCGTAATGTTCCCTATATTAGTGGTGGTGTTGGACTCGCCGTTAATGTATATGCCGGTGGCATTGCCGCCAGCACTTGTCGCTTCAGCTGTGATTGTGCCTTCGTTGGTGGTGGTGTTGGAGGTGCCTTGAACTTGTATGCCGTAAGCGACTTTAGTGCCACTGGCGTCAATTGTGCCAATGTTGGCAAGAGTGTTCAACTCACCTCTTGCATATAGGCCGGTAACGTCATTACCCGTTACGGTGATGGCGTCTTGGTTGTTGAGAAAGTTTGAGTCGCCGTCACTATATATGCCGTAAGCTATGTTGTTTATGGCAGTGACGGTGAGAGTGCCTTCGTTGTTAAAAACGTTGGAATCGCCAAGGCCGAACATGGCGTGAGCAAAACTGCCGTCACCGGTGACAGAAGCTTCGATGGAACTTTTGTTGGTTAAAGTGCTGGAACCACCATAAGCAGACATGCCGTAGGAATCGTCAGAAAATCCCATGGCTGTGGCTGTGATGGAACCTTCATTGAGAAGGGTGTGCCTACCGGAGCCGGAAAATGCATACATGCCCAAGGCTGAGCCGCCACCGGCATTTGAGTTGACATTTATAATGGCATTTACAGCATTAGTGAAATCATAGGTTGTGGTGCCGCCATTATCATAACCAAACATCCCGGCGGTTATGTCAACGATGGCGGAAGGGTTTCCTGATAAAGGAGCAGCTGCGCTATAATCTGCGCCGAATTCAATGGTTCCTTCGTTGCGCAAATTGGGGTTGTTGAGGCCTGTTGTGGAACCGGCCGGGACGCTGAATGAACCGTCGGTGGCATCCATGGTGGCGGTGGTGGTGCCGCTGGGATTAACGGCAGGGCTTTGAGCCGCGGCGTGATTAGTTGGCAATAAGGGAGTTAAGATTAACCCCAACGAAAGGGCTAGGGCCGAAAGGCGGGTGCGCTTTTTCATGGTTGCATCGCCTTGGCGCGAGATTCTACCAGCCAATGGGGGGTAAACGATTGTATTCATTGTTAAATTCTCCATGTCGCCTATTGTTGCTTAAAATATCTATAATTTGAATTGATATTAAACTAAAGAGAGTGAATTTACAAGAAAAAATTAGACGCTAGCAAATATAAAAGACGCTTCCCAACAGTGAGAAGCGTCTTTTTAGAATAAGGTCGTGGGAAAATTTAAACGATCAGCTTAAAATTTCCAATTAAACATCAAAGTGCCAGCGTGAGTGGTTTGGCAGCGGCTCAAATTTTATTGCTTAATGGTGCCAATATTAATTATCGTCCGGCAAGCTATTTGGGGCAAACACCTTTAATGCTGGCGGCTTTAAACAACCGAAAAGAATTAGTAACTTTTTTGCTGGCCAATGGCGCCGATATTAATGCGAAAAATGAAGAAGGCTGGACGGCCCTTTCACGTGCCCAAGAATTTGGTCACAATGAAGTCGTCAAAATTTTAAAAGCTCACGGGGCCAAGTGATTTGCGCCTGCGCCCGGCACTACTACACCATCTTCACCGGGCAAAAAGCTGATGCCAGTGGCGTTGTTACCTCAACCATTTACGGCATTAAGTTTAAGGGTAGCGGTGCCCCGGGTAGCCCCGGCAGCCCCGCTAACTTCATCGACGAAAACTTCATTGGCAACAGTGCTAACATCGGCGGGCTATCAAAGTGGGGCTCGCTTTCAACGCCGGGAGAGGGGAGTCGTAACGGTGGTGCTGCGTGACACGCCCTCACTACCTTTTCCAACTAAGTCCAGTAACTCTGCCACTACATTCATCAGGACGCGCGCTTGTTCAGACAATTCGACAGCCGCATCGGCATCCTTTTCACTGGCGGAAGCAGTGTGTTTGGTGTTTTTGTCTACCTCGGCTATAGCCTGATTAATCTGCTCCACCCCGTGAGCCTGGTCGGTGGTGGCGGAAGCGATTTCCCGCACCAGCTCGGCTATGGTATCTTCCGCCCCACGAATGGCAGTGAAACTATTTTCCAACTGTTGAGAGATTTTTACGCCGTTTTGTACATTACGAATGGTATTTTCAATGAAAGTGGCAGTATCTTGGGTCGCTTGGGCGGAGCGTTGCGCTAAGTTGCGAACCTCATCGGCCACCACCGCAAACCCTTGGCCTACTTCACCTGCCCGAGCTGCCTCCACCGCTGCATTTAGCGCCAAGAGGTTGGTTTGAAAGGAAATCCCCTCAATTGTCTTGAGGATGCGTCCTATTTGTTCGGATGAATCGTTGATTTCAGACATGGCGACGGTCATCGCTGTCATGTGCTGGCTTCCTTCATCGAGCAAACTAATGGTATCGGCCATAACATTGTTGGTTTTGTCGGCATTGGTAGCGTTTAGGCGTGTAGATGAGGCCATCTCAGTTAGGGTTGCTGAGGTCTCATTCAAAAAAGATGCTTGTTCGCTGGTATTTCTGGCTAAATCTGCAACCGAGGATTTAATGTGATCGGAGCTGCCCATCACGAGGTGGGAACTTTCTAACAGTTCCTCAGTGATATGACCGAGCATACCCTGCACTCGGCGGTGCATCCAAAAAATCGCCCCGAATACAATAAGCGCCGCTATTGCCAAGAGTATAAAAAATGCGGTTTGGCTTAGGGAGGTTATGCGGTCAGAACGGGCGTTGATCTGGGCTAATTGCTCGCCTACCAGTCGCTCAAATTCGCTCACCGGCGTCTGGATAGCCTGAGCAGCTGTTAGGTAATCCATTCCATACAATAAGGCGGAAGCTTTTGGCCTGACGGTGGGCAGTTCCTCTGGGGTGGCGTTCTCCACCATTGCCATGGCTTCCACCTCCAGCACAGCCAAAGCACCACTGAGGCGGTTTGCCTCAGAGAGCCTTTCTTTTCCCGCCTCTGAGATGCCAATTTCATCATATAAGGTGTCCAGCGACACAAGGCGCCCCGGAGCAATCGTGGCAGTTGTCGGGCGTTCCACCTTGCCGGAGCGGACGTCTAAAATGCGGAAATAGGCGTCTTTATAAATTTGTTCACCGCTAGCGACATATTTCCGGACATTATCGGTCAAACCAAAGGAGTTGTCAGCTGTTTCCTCTGTCAGGGCCGTTACTTTCATAGCCATAGCTCGTGCTTCATATGCCTGGTCTGAAGCGTAGCGTAAAGCCCATGCCCCAATAACAAACAAAACCAACATAATCAAAGCAATAACCGTAGACAACCTAACAAATGTGCGTATGTCCATAACATTCTCCTGAAGAAATAAGAATTAAAAAAGGCTTTTACTTCGCATATTTTTCATTTGACTTTTTGTTATTTTGTCAATTATTGCCAGCTGTTATTGTGTTTATCAGCTTTGACTATTTAAGGCGCTTATTTTCCGGATAAAGCTTAATATCCTCACTTCTCATGCCAAAAGGTAGATAGGCAACAATTCCGTCGTCCGCACCCAAAACATTGTTGGAACCAGATAAAAAAACGCCGCCTAACAAGTTTGGCCAAACAGTTTGGCTTATTTGTGAAAATGACATGTTTTCTAGTTTACACTTACTTTTTTGTTTGCCGCATTTCTGCGCTAAAAACATAATAGTGCTACACTTTATTTGTAGTTACAATGAAATACTTGCTATTATTATAAAGTAATATCCCCATTTGTCAAGCTACTTTTATCTCAAAAAATTGAAGCATACTTCCAGAAAAACTTTTTAAAAGAGCTTTTCCTGCCATATAACATCCAAAAAGCGGCCAAAGAAAGGAGGCGTAACGTTTTACGCTATCATAGTAATTTCAGTTGTAATTACAATAAAACCTCCGGCGGGGGGGCAAACTTCGTCTTTTTTATGCTCGGCATTAAACCGCATATGGATGCGACAGGCTCTGTTCTGCTGATTGACACCACAATATATATGTAGTATTGTGCCAATAAGCTACAAAAAGTGGTAGAGAAAGGTCTGTTCAATGTTGCAGCTGAAAAAATTTCTTGTTTTGTTATTGATAAGCGCTCTGAGCTTGGGTGGCACCTTGATCCCGGCCACTATTTCTTTCGCCCAACAGCCTGATTACGCTTTGGAAGCTAATAATAGCGCAGTGATATTGGACATCATCAATGCCCAAATAGCTTACGACCAAGGATACACGGGCCAAGGAGTTACCTTGGGCGTAATTGATTCCCCCGTGCGTACCGACCACATAGACCTAATCGGCACTACTACCATGGAGCCCATTGTTTTAGAAGATGGCACAATTGCCAACCCTTCGGATATTAATTGGGAGCGTCCAAATAATCACGGCACCCACGTGGCCGGCATCATGGCCGCCCACCGTAACGGCATTGGAATGCACGGCGTTGCTTATGGCGCAAAACTGGCCACCACCGCCACTTTAGGAAATTTCGGGACAGGCTCAAGTGCGGGGTCGCTATATCCTGTTAATGTTTTTAATAATTTTTTTACGCAAAACCCCGAAGTGCGCATTATAAACAATAGTTGGGGTGGAGCGTTTTTCCCCTATTTACCCAAACCGATTTCCGATGTGAGCGGTAAGGAAATTGTTTGGTCCTGGAACGATGGACATGGAAAGAAGGCAGATGATTTCTGGGATCTTTATGGGGGAATAGGGGCTTTTTTCTACAACAAAGAATATTGGGAAACGCAAAACATTGAGAGCTCATATTCACTGGCTAAAATAGCCTTAGATGACCCCGACAAACTCTTTGTGTGGGCCGCCGGTAACGAAGGAATGATGTCGCCCACCGAAGAAGGCTTGATGCCCCGTTATATGGGCTCTAGCCTTTCGAACTGGCTTAGCGTCGGGTCTCTCAATAGCTCGGTCATCACCCGCCAAGCCGACGGCAATTTATTAATGGCACCGGGGGGCTTTTCCTATTATAGTAACCAAGCGGCCGGCGCCGAACTCTGGACTGTTTTTGCCCCCGGCACCCAAATCTATTCAGCTGATGCAACAGATGTAAACGGATTTATGAAATCTAACGGCACATCCATGGCTGCCCCGGTGGTCAGCGGGGCAGCCGGCTTAGTTGAGGAAAAATTCCCCTGGATGACCGGTAAGCAATTGGCTGATACTATTTTGACTACCGCCAACAGCGATTTTACAGCCCCCGAATATATTGTTCAGCTCCAAAGGCCTGCCACAAACGGTGCCCCCTCCGGCGCACCATACACTGAAGATAGCTATTTCGTCTTTACCTATATTGATCCCACCGTCGCCCCGGCCAATTTATCCCCCACTGAAGCCAAAGAAATGCTTAAAGAGATTTATGACGCAAACCCGGAAGCTTGGGGAGGTGTACCTTTAGAGGTTCTGACTGCCTATATTGATCATGATCGCTATGCTGTCAGCACCGCCACCAAAGAAGAGGTTTTTGGCCAAGGCATCTTAGATGTGGGCAAAGCCATGGGCGGCGTGGCTGAACTTAACGCCAACCGCATGACGGCAGATAATGTCTATAGTGTTGCGGCTTTACAGAACCCGGTTGATGCTTATGAAACTTTCGATACCCAAGGCTATAACGCTGAATTTTCAAATGATATTAGCCAAATGCAATGGGATGACAATTATCACCACCCTGAATTTCAATATAATGGCGGCAGCGACACCGGCTATAATAGTGCGGCCCTTCAACTGTATGGTAAAAATGTGGGCTTTCACAAAGCTGGTGCCGGCCGTCTTATTCTCTCCGGCGAAAACACCTACGCCGGGGCCACTTTGGTGACGGGTGGGGAGCTGACCATTGCCAGACGGGATGACGGCAGTGGCGGAATTCTTGAAAATTCTGATGTTTACGTGGGGGAGGAGACTCGTCTCTCCGGCAACGGCATCATCGTCAACAGCCTCACCAATTACGGCACTGTATCCCCCGGTCTTAATGTCGCAACATTCGCCAGCCCTTCTTTGCAGACAGCTGCGTCAATGACCACCGAGGCCACCGCCGCACCTCTACTTGCGGCTGCGTCAATGACCACCGAGGCCACCGCCTCCACACCTCAGCTTGCAGCGGCTACCACCACCTCACCTTCAGCTGCCCTTGATATCCTCACTGTGGGCACCTATACCCAAAAAAGCAGTGGCAGCCTTGAGATTTATTTTGACACCCAAGGGCGCAGTAAGCAACTAGCTCTCATGAATAACGACTCTAATATAGAAGGGGGTAGCCTCACTTTCGTCCCCACAACGGGCTTTTACCAAGGCTCGCAAAACTTGACTGTCTTCACAGGTTCGGGCGCCATTCCAACCGGCAATTTCACCACCATTCAACATGGCCAAGTCTCGCCTGTTTTAGATTTTGCCATTACGCAAAATAGCAATAGTAACTACGACCTTACAACTGCGCGTCACGCAAGCGCCTATAGTCAATACGCCCAAAGCACCTCTGCCCAAAACTTGGGCGAAACCCTCGTTCCTTTAGCAAGTGTGGCCACCGGCAATTTGCAAAACCTTTTCACTGCCCTTGATTTCTCCGCCCCTGATGGCCACGAAGTTAAATCGGCTATCACTCAGCTAAGTGCCGAAACTTATGATCTTGCGGCCCAAGCGAGCTTCAAGCAGCAAAACACGCTCAATCGTTTCCTTTGGCAACACGCCACAATTGAAGCAAATGAAACGCAAGGTGCATTTGCTCCCGTCAGTGGCGATTACAATGCTAGCTCTGTGGGAATTTGGGGCCATCTCATTGGCTCTTGGGGGAACCAAGGGGCTAATGGCGGCGTCTCGGGTTACGATAGCGAAAGCGTGGGCCTTATGACCGGGTTTGATTGGCATACCGACCTCGACGGGTTCACCACCGGGCTCAATTTCGCCTTTAGTAAACGCGACCTCACTGATTTCGATTATCACCACGCCAATGTCGAAACCGAGAGCTTCTCCCTTGGTCTTTCAGCCCATTATTCTCCCAGCCAATGGGAGGGCTTTTATGCTCTAGCTCAAGGTCGCCTTGGTTTTGAACAAAACGACCTGTCGCGCACTGTGGTCGTTGGGGCAGACTATATCCGTCACAACAAAAGTAGTTGGACTGATTTTAGCGGCAGTGCCCTCTTAGGTGGTGGCCACGATTGGACAAAGGGCCTCTTCACTTTCGGCCCGTTAGCTTGGCTGGAATATTCCTTTTTGAACAGGCCAAACATTGGCGAGCATGGCGGCTCGGTCACCAGCTTACAAATTAAAGATGGCGATTACAATAGTTTACGCTCCTCCTTGGGCTTTCACCTGGCCTATAATAACCAAGTTTCTGATTCCTTCACTTTAGATTTAGCGGCCATGGCCACCTGGCAACATGAGCTCCTTGACAATAACTTCTCCTCCACCGCTTCATTGGCCGGTTATGGTGATTACCTTTTCACCAGCGATACTCCCTTGATGGGCCAAAACATTTACGCATTAGAAGCCAATATGCGACTAACCAGCGTAAACAATTATTTTATGCAAGTTAACTTAGGTGGAGAACTCACCGATGATAGCGGCGAAAACTTATATTTAGGTCTTAATTTCGGTTACAATTTTTAACTGGAGCCTGTTCACACAAATGACTTTTCGGGGGGGGTGTCAGACTTTGCTACTTCAAAAACAGACCTGTATCTCCCTTAAAAGCGGCTTGACAAATGGGGGCATTACAGGTTAGCTCTTGCCGTGCCCAAATCACTAGAGTGTGTTTGCATAAAATGAATTTTCGAGTTATATCGCAAAAGGTGGGCTTGCTTTTGAGGAAGTGTATTTGACATACATGACGAAAAAGCAAGTGAAATCAGGGCAAAGAGAGAACCGAAAGTCGTTTATGTAAACACGCTCTACTTGGAAGTGAAAGCTGCTTGTCCTCTTTAAAGTAAGCGAAAGTAAAATTATGCCCCTATGGGAATTGAACCTTCCCATAGGGGCTGTTTCATTTAAGATTGACGCTGATTTGCGTCAATCTTCTACAAGCTTTTACTGAAAATTATTCAGGCATGGCGTCAATGGCCGCCTCAATTGTTTTGTTAGGATTTGCTCCGCAAAATTCACCAAAATGGTTGCCGAGTTTTTCTATCCAGGCGTCGTCCATAGTAGTATTTTCAGATAAACCGCTCAGATAACCATCAATCCACATCAACATCATTTCAGCGGTTTCTTGGCTTTCCAAAAGTTCATGGCATTTTAGTTGCAAAACATCAATTTCTTCTGCCTGGGCAAAACTTGGAAGAGTAAATACGAGTGCCAGCAATAGAGAAGCGAAAATCTTTTTCATAAAGTCTCCTTAGTTTTAAATAGCTTATGCAGAAAGCTATTTCAGTAAATTATTAACTCGTATTGTAATAGTATGTTTTTAGTATGTCAAGACAATGCTGCCCGGCTAAGGAAATAAAATGAAAATTCATATACTACTCCCCATAGTTTGCGAATCAAAAACAAGGAGAATATTGGCAGGCCTATTCGGGAGGAATTTCTTTGAAGATGGGAAAAAGAAAGTTGCCGTTTTCATAGGTTAAACGCATGAAAAGTGAAGCGTTTATCATGTTTATCATTAGCAACATTAAGAAGGTGATATTTCTTTTAAAGTAATAAATAGCGAAATCACCATCGCCATAAGAACGACAATAAAGATTCCGCCAGCGAGAATGGCCCCGACTTGTAATGCGGCCAACCCATCGGATAACATTAAGACCACGGCCAATGTGCCCATTAACAAGCCGCTGATTAAAATTGTACCACCGGTAGGATGCTGAGTTCCACCTGAAAGCTGCATCCCCACAAAAAAGGAGGCGGCATCGCAAGTGGTGGCCATGAAAATAAACATGCTCACTAAAATAATAATGCTCATCAAAAGCCCCCCACCCAAGGCGTCGGTCAATAAGTAAATCCCTTGGCCGGGTGTATTTTGTACGACGTCCCACAAGGGTGCCAGTTCCTTTAATTCAACATATTGTGCGGCGCTACCTAAAAGCCCGAACCAAATTACGCTGACTAAAGAAGGCACTAAAACCCCGCCCAGCATAAATTCGCGTATTGTTCGACCCTTGGAGATGCGCGCTAAAAATCCGCCGCAAAACGGTGCCCAAGAAATCCACCATAACCAATAAAAAATAGTCCAATCCTTTAGCCATGAGTTATTTTGGTCGGCTGAATCTGTCCATAAAGCCATGTATACCATATTGCTCAGATAAGTACCCATGGATTCCAAGGTGCTATTTAGCATATAAACCGTGGGGCCGGCTAAAATAATAAAGCTTAACCAAATTAAGGCTAAATAAGAATTAGCTTTTGCCAGATAAGCAATGCCTTTATTTAGCCCACTCAGTGCCGCTGCCATATAGCAGACGATCAATAACAATAACATCAACGAAACTTCAAACATACCTAAATCAATGGCCAATATGTAATCCAACCCACCTTTAAGGACAATTAAGCCTAAGCCCAAACCGGTGCTCACCCCGGCAATAATGGAAATGGCGCACAAAAAATCCACTATTGGCGGCACAAAGCCCGTCTGGCTTCTTTCTTTTAAGAGGCCAAAAAGTGAGCCGGAAACACTCATTTGTTTTTTCAGACAAAAAGCCGGGATAGCAATGGCCAAGCCTACGATGGCATATATACTCCAAGTGTGGAAACCCCAATGGAACATGGAAATGGCAATGGCGACAGGGCGGGCCCCCACGGTTTGGGGTTCAGCTAAATAGGGGGTATGAAAATAATGCCACAGGGATTCGGCAACCGGCCAATAGGCATAACCAACGCCCACACCACAGGAAATGAGCAGGGAAACCCAGGCAAAAAAACTGAATTCAGGTTTGGCGTCTTCTCCGCCCAAGCGAATATGACCATATTTACTTAGTGCCAGAAAAATGGATAGCAGCAAAAAAGCGTTGCCCACCAAAATATATAACCAGCCTAAATTCGCCAACAGAGAATTCTTGAAAGTGGCCAAAGAATCGGCCAACGCTTTATGATCAATTGCGGTGGCCAAAGCTAAAGCGGCAACCACCATAACGATTAAAATGAACATGGGAAAATTTAGGGTTCCAAATGTTTTTTTTAATTTTTCTGAGGATTTTTCAAGCATGGTGGCCTCTTAATATATTTATTTCATTAGCAATTACCACAAGGCCCAAAGCCCACCAGAGTAATTTGGTGGCGGGCTTTGGGCGTTTAGTCATAAAGCTTTGCAGAGCGACAATTTACTTTGTGCTTTCAGCCACGCCGTAATCTCTTTCGGCGCCGTTCACCACGGCCCGAACCCGGGCTTTGGCCTCGTCGTCCATGGGGACTGGTTGATGTTGGCTAAGGAGCTTTTTAGCTGCCGCCAAGGCTTTTGTTTCTAAATCTTGGCTGCCTTGTTCTTCCCAGGCACTTCTGGACAAGCGGTCGAGTAGTTTAGGACGAGTTTGAATGTTTCTGTTTTTAAAGGTATTTTTGTGAGAGAGGAAATCGCCGCGGGGCGTAACACTCTTGATTACGTCCACTGAGAGAGTTTCATCATTGACCACAATACCGTTCATGCTATAAAGCATCATCTCGGCCATTTCCGCATCCATCATCAATTGGCTATAGCTAATGGTCATGCCCATCTCGAGCATACCGAGGCCATAGATGATGTTTGCGCCGGCCAACATGGGAATCATGCCGGTCAAGGTTTTTTCATGACCGCTTTGGGCGTCGCCACATTTGGAATCACCCTAGCCACCAGCTGCCCAAGAGGGCAATTTGTAATAGCGAGCCATGGCCGCCACCCCGGCGTTTAAGAGGGCCAATTCCGGCGTTCCGACCACGGCCGCGCCATAGCGCAAATCCATGGCTGTCGATGAACTGCCGTAGATGAATTGAGCTCCGCGGCGGGTTTGCTGGGCTAAAACTAACCCGGCCAAAGCTTCGCAGTTGTTGACCACCAGGGCCCCGGCCAAGTTAATGGGCGTCGAGCCCCCGGCCATGCCCATGGATAAAACGTTCACCGTGGCCCCGTTTTGGGCCGCCACCATAATGACTTCGCAGACGTCGGCCGTCAGCTTCAAAGGACTGATGGGGCAGGTGTTGAAGGTCACCGGGGAGCCGCGGCGGGCAAAGTTTTCTTCGCCCACGGCCGCTTTGGCCATGTCGATCATATACTGGGTCAAGCGACCATTGCCACCGCCGGTGAAGACGTGCTTGTTAGTGTTGAGGAGAAGAGCTTCGTAGTTGTGGATTTCAGCCACCGGGGCAGGGTAGTCTTGGGCGCCGGCCATGCGCTCACACACAGCAATGACGTCGAGGGCGTCCACTAACTTGGTCATTTCCACAACATCATTTTTGGTGGTGTTGCGAATTTCGCCGCTATCTGGATCAACCACGAAAACAGCTTCGCCAAAGTTAGTGAAAATCACCCGTCGACCGTCCAGGGTGATGTCGCGGTCGGGCGTGCGCCCGGCTAAGGTAATGGTCTCCGGGGCCGACATCACGGCTTCTTCCACCAGCCATTGGGGAAAAGCGATGATTTCGTCGCCTAAGTCTTTGGCCCCGGCTTTGACTAAAAGTTCACGGGCTTCGGGAGAGCCGATGAGCATACCTGTTTCGGCCAGCACTTCTATCGAAGCGCGGTGAATGGCGTCCATCTCGTCTTGGGTGAACAAGTTGAGGCTTAAGCCTCCACTTGATTGGAATCCGGCTTGTGGCCATCTTTGGGTCATAATCTTTACTCCTTTTTTAGGGAAACGTTGATTTTTTTTGCGTTTCCTTCGACTAGAAAGCTAAAGCTTCTTCGTAGTGATTAGGTAATTAACTGCTTTGATATAGCAGTTTCATCTGAAAATATTTTTATTGTTTGTTTTCAAATTTTTTGCGAACCATTTTGCGAATCCACAATTTTCCAGCCGCCTTTTAGTTCTTTGGTAAACGAGATTAAAACTAAAGTGGCGATGATGACCATGGGTAGCGAACCAATGATGGTCATGGTTTGAAATGGCCTGATTCCGCCAATTAAAAGAAGCGCCACTGTTGTTACCCCTAAGACGAGCGACCAAAAGATTTTGATCCAGCTAGGGGGCTCGTCAGCGCCGGAGAGATTTTTGGTCGTGATCATGGCCACGGTGTAGACTTGACCGTTGATCAAGGTTTGCATGGCCATAAAGGCGTAGACCAACAAAACAGGCATAAGAATTTCAGCGTAAGGGAATTGGCTCCAAATGGCGGCAATGGCCTCGCCTTGACCTTTTTCCTTCAATATTTCCCCAATGGGCACGGCGCCTGATTCGTAAATGAACATGGAATAATTTTGGAAAACAGCAAAGAAAATCCAAGCCCCGAAGGTTAGGGCGCAAATGGTACCCACTAAATATTCCCGCACCGTGCGGCCTTTTGAGACTCGGGCCAGGAAAATTCCCACCGAGAAAATAAGGGCCGTATACCAACACCAATAGAATATAGTCCATGCTTGGGGGGTGCCTGATTTGAAAAAGGGATCGGTGTTGAGGCTGAGGCGCATAAAATTATTGAGCTGCAAACCAACACTATCAATAAAGGTGTTGAACAAATAGCCGGTGGGCCCCATGAGAAAAAGATAGAGCAAAATGGCAAACCCAACGTAAGTGCGCACGTCGCTTAAGATTTTCATGCCCTTGTTGAGGCCGGTATAGAGTAATATCGCCATGAAAACCGAAAAAGAAAACACTATAATCGCTTGAGTGGCCAGGCCAACTTGAGTGTCGAAAACACTGTTAATGATTCCAAACAGCGTCGGCACGTTGACCCCAACGCAGGTAGCTACCGCACAAAATGAACCAATAACAAAGAATATATCAATGATGCGGCCTGTCCAGCCCTTGGCCCGAGCCTCGCCAATTAAATTTTGGCAAACCATGCTGGGGCGCACGTCATCTACTTTTTTGCAAAAGAATTGGTAACCAAAAGCCACGCCAAACACGCAAGATAGCGCAAAGGCTGAAAATCCCCAGTGAAAAAGAGGGTAGACCAAGGCCCAGCTTTGGGCCTCTTGGGAAAAGGGCTCGATGCCCCAAGACGGCGTTTCTAAATAATAGAAAAATTCAATGGTTGTCCAAGTTAAAACGCCCATGCCGGCCTGACAACCAAACACCATGCCCAGCCAAGTGGGGGTGGAGAATTCCGGCTTTTCGTTGCCAAAGCGGTTGTTGCCAAAGGGGGTGGCGATCATATAAATCCCCACTAGCAAAATGATTAGAAAATAGAGCTGGAAAAATCCACTCAGTTCGAAGGTGATGAAGTTAAAGATGTTTTCTAAAATGGCCCCGGCGCTTTGCTCGTCTTGAAAAATCCAAAGGCAAAAGAGTGCAATTAAAACCAAGGGCGGAAAGAAAATCCATTTTTCCACACCCATTTTTTTGGGAGTTTCTATCATGTTACAATCCTCCTGTAAGCTGTTTAAATATTAACAAAACAACCATCGGCCAGATGGCTTTTCAATAAAGTATTACAAAGTAAGTTTAAGGCAGATAATAAACAGGAAAACAATTTTTTTGATAGGATTATCGTAACAAAAGAATTGACTTTTTTGTCGATGATTTAACAATGATTTATCGTCTATTATGTCTCATCTATTCCCCTTTGTTTTAAGGCTGAAATATGCTATATTTTAAACTTGTTATTGCTATAATTACTATGTTGCCCTTGTGATTGCGTCAGAAAAAGGAGATAAAATGTCCGATGTTTCTTTGGCTCAAGAATTTTTGCTCATAGCCCAAAGTTTGCCCCTCATGGTCGAGGCATATGATAGCCGGGGGAATTTGATTTTTTGGAATCAAGCGGCGGAAAGCGTCAGCGGTTATGCGGCGGCTGAGCTTCTAAATAATCCTCAAGTGCTGAACATACTCTATCCCGGTTACAAAAAAAATCGGGCCTTGACCCATTGGTTCAGCACGCCAGGACATAACTTGGCCGGGCGAGTTTGGAAAATGATCTGTAAAGGTGGAGAACAGCGTGATATTACGTGGTTTAATATATCACATGCCGCCATTGTGCCGACTTGGCACACCTGGAGTATTGGGTGGGACGTCACCGACCGTTTGCAGTTGGAAAGTGAGATAAAAAAACAACAGAAAGAATTAGACAAACAACTCCAGCGCACCACCGAAGGGCGGGTGGCCCTTAAGGTTTTGCTTTCGCAATTGGAATGGGAGATTGGGCGAGCGCGGCACGAAGTGAGCCACCAGTTGAGCCGTTCTGTAAACCCATTTTTAGACAAGCTTTCACAAACTAAATTAGATGGGCGACAGCGAGAGTTATTGAACTTGGCGTTGAGAAATTTGAAGAATATTCAAGATGATAACAGTAGCGCCGCAGAAAATATTTTAGATGCTCTAACCCCTGTTGAAAATGAGGTTGCCCTTTTCATTCGAGAGGGTAAAACTACGGTGGAAATAGCATCATTGATGAGTATTTCCGAGGCAACGGTGGCCTCTCATCGTCACGCTATCAGGCGTAAATTAGGCTTGGTTGGCCGCCAAAATAATTTACAATTAGCTTTGAAAAAACTCTTTGCTGCCAAACCTAAAAAAAGAGTTCATTTGGAACAGGAGAAGGAAGTTTAAGGAAACTCTGATTAATCAGCGTTTCCTTAAGAAAGCGCTAATTCGTCACGGATTACCTTAAAGCTGTATATATCTGTAAATACTAAAATTTCCAAAAAGAAGCTCGAGGCAAATCGGGGTAAAGAATTACATCCAAGAATATCAACACTTGGCTTTAGAATGTAAAACGCCAAATCACACCGAAAAATTTTACTTAAAAATAGACCTATTTCTCCCTTCAAAGTGGCTTGCCAAACGGGGGTATTACACCACCGTTTATAAATATGCTCACGACGAACAAATAACCAGAGGTGCTGTTCCTTCGTTGTTTATTATTATGCTCTCCCTTTTAGCCATCTATTTTATCAATAAAGCTTTAAATAGAGAAGATATTTCGGGAAACAATTAATACGACAATAAAAAGTAATGAAAGAAAAGTGAAAATTTATGAATGCCAAATATCTAAACATAGAACATCTCTATTTCCGCTATCCCAATGCGCTAGAAGATACTTTAAAAGATATTTCCTTTGCTTTAGAGCAAGGGAAAATTTTAGGCATTCAAGGTTCCAGTGGCAGCGGGAAAAGCACGATTCTGCGGCTTATTGCCGGCTTGGAAGAACCTAAAAGTGGGCGAATTGTTATTGATGAGCAAGTAATTTGTGATGCCAAAAAATTTGTGGAGCCGGAAAAACGAAATATCGGCATGGTCTTTCAAGATTATGCTCTTTTCCCCCATCTGACAGTAGAAAAAAACATTTTGTTCGGTGTGGATGATAAAAAAATGCGCAGCGCATTTTAGCTGAAATGTTGAAATTATAACAAAAATATAGCTATGTTACCCTAGGCATTTTGTCAAATAATTTATTGTGATCAAATTATTTTTTAGAGAAATTTTTTTGGCCGGTCTTTAAAGCGCCCCCAAAGTGAGCGGCGAGAATTAAGATGTCTAACCTTGGCCCTGCCTGTTTTATTTCTTGACCGGGCCGCTATGGTCTGGTATCGTATAGACGAAATCATATTGGCAAAATAATTTTGCTAAAAAGGGGGAATCTCGTGAAAATCGAGAGCGAGCCCGTCACTGTGAGCGGAACCTGAAAGATACTGCTATTTCTTGGGAAATGACCGTGAGCCAGAAAACCCTTGTTTGAAACGCCTTTAGTTAAAAGGGCGTAGTCACTCCTTGTCGAGGTCACAAGGAATCTAGTTTTTACCATCCGCGGGATACAGGGCTTCGCCGGATCTGATGAAAAATCAGTTCCGGTTTTTTATTGCCAATAACCGTTTAATCTTGGAGATATTTTATGCACATTTCCGAAGGGATTTTATCGTTGCCTGTTTTGGCCGGGGGCGGAGCCTTGACCGCCATTGGCGTCGCTTTGGGCTTAAGAAAAATTAACGGCGACAATTTGCCCAAAGTAGCTGTGCTGACAGCTACTTTTTTTATCGCCTCCTTCATTCATATCAACGTCGGCCCCAGTACGGTACATTTTATGCTAAACGGAGTGGTCGGTATTTTACTTGGCTGGGCTGCCTTTCCGGTGGTTATGATTGGTTTGTTGATCCAAGCCATTCTTTTTCAATACGGGGGCTTGACCACCTTGGGGATTAATACTTTAAACGTGGCCGGCCCGGGAGTTCTTTTCGCCTTTATTTTTCACAAAATGATTATGAGTGATAACCTGATAAAATGCTCGATCGGCTCTTTTCTGGCCGGGGCTTTGGCTTTGGGGGCCACCGCTGCTTTGGTGGTTCTGGATTTACTGCTTACCGACCCAATCCAATACCGGGCCGTTGCCGGTGCGGTCATGTTGGCCCATATTCCGGTCATGCTGATTGAAGGGGTTGTGGCCCTTATGTGCGTCCGCTTTTTTAAAAAAGTAAAGCCGGAAATTCTCTATTCCGTCTTGGAGTCGCCCACAATTCCGGATAACTCCACGCCCCAAAGTCCAATCAATGACGACCAACAACCAGAGGCGAAAGGCAAAGAGCCCCAAAAATGAATTTAACCCCATACTTGGAATATCAAGATAACGCTTCCAACTTTATCAGGAACCTAGACCCGCGAGTTAAAATCATCTGCGCTTTGGCTTGGTCTTTTTTGGTGGCGGCCTTAGATGACATTACCTTAGGGATTGTGGCTTTGGCCGTTTCCGCCGTGTTGGTGGTTTGCGCTCGGTGGAATTTGGCCGACCTTCTAAGGCGCCTCGGGCTGGTAAACGTCTTTGTCCTTTTTATGTGGCTGATGATTCCCTTTTCTTTTTCCTCGCCCGGGGAAGTTGTCGCCTCTTTCGGATTTTTAAAAGTGACCCGTGAAGGTCTTGATTTGATGATTTTACTCACCTTGAAAACCAACGCTATCGTGATCGCTCTGATTGCCCTTCTTGTCTCCAGTCCTCTCTTTGTCTTGGCTCAAGCCGGGCGGAGTTTGGGGATTTCGGCCAAACTTATTGACTTGTTTTTACTGACAACTCGTTATATTTACGTGATTTTCGATCAATACCAAGCCTTGCGCCAAGCCATGCGCCTGCGGGGATTTCGCCTGAACTTAAGTAAAAATGCGCTAAACGGTGTTGCTAATCTTTTGGGGAGCTTATTAGTCAGAAGTCTTGATCGGGCCGAACGGATCCACCGGGCCATGCTCTGTCGCGGTTATACCGGCACCCTCCGGGTGGAGGCGGATTTTTCCTTGAAAATTTCAGACGCGGCCTTTGGCGCAGTGATGGGTCTTTTAATAATAGCTATAGGGGGAGCGCAATGGCTGAAGATTTAATTTCCTTTTCTCATGTTGCCTTCGCCTACCCCGGCGGCCAACGAGTTTTTGAAGACTTATCCTTTCGTTTTGGGCCGGAAGAACGTTTGGGGCTTGTCGGCAGTAACGGTAGTGGCAAAACCACCTTCCTGACCTTGATCATGGGCCTGATTAAAGCCCAGGCCGGCCAAATTAAATTATTTGGCCAAATTTGCCAAACCGAAAAAGATTTCCGAGTTCAGCGTCTAAAAATTGGCTTTGTCTTTCAAGACGCAAACGACCAACTTTTTTGCCCCACCGTCGGCGACGACATAGCTTTTGGCCCTTTGAATATGGGACGAAGCAAAGCAGAAGTAAAAACTATTGTCGAGGAGACTCTGGCTCTCTTGGGGCTCTCGGAATTTTATCACCGCCCGACTTACGGCTTATCAGACGGTGAAAAGAAACTGGTCTCCATTGGCACAGCCTTGGCCATGAAGCCGTCTATGCTGATTTTAGACGAGCCGACCACCTGCCTGGATGAGGAAGCCAGTGCGCGCGTGGCTCAAATACTTCTGGCGTGCCGATTACCTTATTTAATTGTTTCCCACGATCACTCTTTTTTGGATCAGGTAACTAACGAACGCGTATTTTTAAAAAAAGGGCCGGGAGTTGTCAATCTGAATGAACAAAAAATTTGAGAAAGGATCTGTAATTATGAGCTTTATATCTAGAGAAACGCTAATAAATAAGCCTTTTCCTAAGATCTTTTTGGGAGCTGCATTGTGGTTGTTTATAATTTTTTCGGCTCCTTTAGTGTTGGCCCACGGGGTAATTTGGAAAGCCAGCGAAAGGCCGCCTTACGCCTTTACTTTCGAATTTGCCGATGGCACAATTATGGCCAATATGGACGTGATCGTTTACGCCCCCAGCAAACGGCACGAACCCAAAATAATTTACCAAACCGGCAAAACCGACCCCACCGGCACTTTTGCTTTTGTGCCCACTAAAGTGGGCCGCTGGACGGTAACTACCACAGACAACGCCGGCCATTTGGCGGTGGCCTATCTAACTTTAAAGGAAGAAGATTTTACCGGGGGTGAGGCGCCTTCGGTGAAGGCGGCGGCAGAGGCCATCAATGTTGATAGGGCTATTGAAGCAGCCGCAAAACCTTTAAAAATGGGCCTTGTGGTCAGTATTCTTTTTAATATTGCTCTAGTGGCCATGTACCGTAAAAGCAAAAAAATGTCAAGTAATGCTTAAGGAAGCTGCAAAGTGCCTACGCGTCTTAATTTTCGCCGCTCACCTTCGGGGGTGCTTGTTTGTAATAGACTTTAGATTTCTCTTGTAAATCATCTTTGATTACAATAGCTTATCCTGTAAAGTATAATTATAATCGAAAAAATTTAGATGCGTAAGCCCTGAAGGAAGCAGAGTGAATAATTGATGCTGAAAAAGATAATAACTAGTTGGTAAATTTCTATTTTTAGCAAATTAAGTGTAATTTATCCAGAGCTTCTTTAAAGAATTTTCTGAGCTAAAAAATCTTTTTCCAATTCGCGGCAAATGTGGGCTAAGGTTTTGGTTCGGTTATATGTTTGCCCGTCGGTGATAAAGAGTGACGAGCAAATCTCTTGTAATTCTGGGGGAAAATCAGTGTGGGCGGCATTGAGATTAACGCCAATCCCCAAGATTAACCATTCCAAATCTTTCCCGCGATAACCCGATTCCAATAAAACCCCAACTACTTTTTTCCCTCCAATTAAAACGTCATTAGGCGCTTTCACAGTAACTACCAGGCCGGAAATTTCTTTGAGACAGCGCGCCAAGCAAGTGAGGCTCAGCTTTTGGATAAGTGCTTCGCTGTTGTCGTTTTCGGGGCGCAAAATTAGCGAAAATTGCAAAGAGCGCGGAGCGGAGAACCACTGGCGGTTCTTCGTGCCGCGTCCTTTTTCTTGAGTTTCAGCAAAAACCAAAGTCCCGGTGGGCGCTTCCACCATGGCCCGGCGCTTGGCCTCTTGGTTGGTCGAATCCACCCGGTCTAAAATAATAATTTCGCTGCGTCCCAGCACTTTGGTTTTCAGGGCGCAAAGAAGTTCTTCAGACTTTATGGGGTCGTTTTTAATGATTAGTCGGTAGCCTTTTTTTGTTGCAGATTCAATGAGATGCCCCTCTTCACGTAAAGAATTTATGTGCTTGGAAATGGCCGCCCGCGAGATGTTGAAAAGCTTAGAAATCTCTTCGCCCGAGCGCCAATCGGAGGCGTCTTCCAATAAATTTAATATCTCATTTGCCCTTGATATTGCGTCATTTACCAGTGAACTTGCTTCGGGATTTGCTGTTTCTGTCTTCATATTGTAAACCTGTATTTATATAATTTTAGTTGACAATAAAAGTAAAAAGGCTTATTATCCAACAATTCTTATTATAGCTTATTTACACCCACTTAAGGGCGGAAAATTACAATTCGGCCTAAAATAAGGAGAATAATAAAGGATGGTCAATCATTGTTTAGGGGTGATCGGTACCGACACCGGGGTAGGGAAGTCGCTTTGCACTGCTTTATTGGGGCGAAAATTAAAAGAGAATAATATTAGTTTATTACTCATTAAGGCGGTGCAAACCGGGTGCTTTTTACAAGCCGATAGGGCGGAGCTTTGCGCCCCTGACATTGAGTTGTATAAAGATGTCGATTGCGACTTAAACGTAGATACTTGCTACAAGTTTGCCCCGGCTTGTTCCCCTCATTTGGCGGCGGAAAAAATCGGGGTTAAACTATCGGCCGCACAATTAGCTAGCGATATTTTCGTCAAACTCGCCAAAACAGAGGCGGAAATTGTTCTTCTTGAGGGTAGTGGTGGTTTCTTAACTCCCTTGAATCAGATGGAAACTTTAGCTGATGCTTTCAAAGCACTGGCGGCGAAAATAGATTTGTCGCTTATTTTAGTTGTTGCCAATAAATTAGGGGCGTTAAATCATGCGCTTCTTACTTGGGCGAGTATTAAAGAATATGGGCTTCCCCTCGCAGGTTTTGTGGTGACAGATACAGTGGATAAAAGCTGTAATTTTGATGGTTTAGAAGGTGATATTGCCCGAGATAATCTGGAGTTTCTCAAAGGGCGTTTGCCGGGTGACTATTTGGCTAAGCTCCCGTTTAATCCCGGTGCAAATAGTGACAATGTTATGGAGCGGCAGAGGGCTTACCAAGAGTTGAGCAATGCCCTTAACATTGATAATTTATTAATAAAATTGGGATATGCAAAATGACGATTGCTTTACTTGTGGCCTACGCATGCCTTCTTTTATGGGCCGGATTAAACAATGGAAAACAGACCCCGGAAGATTTCTTCCTCAACAAACGCTCGTCAACCGCCGCCGGGGTTGGCCTATCCATCGTGGTTTCGTCGGTGGGAGCCTCGGCGACCATCGGGATGGTCGGCCTGGCTTTCGGGGTGGGGACTCCGGCCTTTTGGTGGCTCGGAGCCGGTTGTTTTGGTTTGACGATGCTGGCTTTCTTTCTGGCCAAAAAGGTTAGAAAAACAAATGCTTATACTTTGCCGCACCTGGTAGAAAAACTTTTGGGCACCAAGGCCCGCTTTCTTTCGGCCTTCATCATCGTGGTGGCGTGGCTGGCCATTTTGGCGGCGCAATTTTCCGCCATAGCCACGCTTTTCAACTCCCTATTGGGCGTAAATGCTTATTTTTCTTTAAGTTTAGGCTTCGCCTTCATCGTCCTTCATTCCTTGGGCGGCCAGCGCACTATCATCAAGCTTGACCGCGTGCAGGCCATTATCATTCTTATTTCTCTAATAATTGTGCTTGCTTATCTTGCGAAGCTAAGCCCCGGTTGGTTTGGTCAGGTAAAAGTCGAAGCGGTAAACAGCCGGTTTTCGTCCGAACAACTGCTGTATTATATTATTGTTGTTGGTGCTAACTATTTGGTATGTCCGACTTTATTCAGCCGGGTATTGTCGGCTAAGGACGAAAAAGCAGCTTCCCGCGGAGTTCTTCTGGGGGTGGGAGGCTTGTTTGTGGCGGCTTGTCTTATTGTGGCCATTGGCTTGGCGGCGCGCGGCTTAATTCCGGCAGACACTCCCCAAGATGCGGTTTTGTCAGCAATTTTTGCCGATGTCTTACCGCCGGAACTCTTTTTGCTGGGCACCTTGGCCCTCCTTGCGGCCATCATTTCGTCCGCGGACACAGCTCTTTTAGTGGCCGGAACCGTTTTTTCCTTCGATATTCTGCGAAAAACTGAGCCGCAAATAACGCGGCGGTGTACCCTTATCCTCGGGGTGGCCGGCGCCTTGTTAAGCCTGTGGGGCAAAGGGATTTTAGGATTTTTGCTCATGGCTTTCGACCTTTTTGCTTGCGGGGTGGTCATGCCGGTTTTTGTGGCTCTTCTTTGGGCGGAAAAGAGGGTAGTGCGTCCGCAAATGGGCTCGTTGGCCATTATTTTTGGCGGAATAATCGGTGTTTATGGAGCTGTAAGTGGGGATGTCTCTTATATTTATGTGGCTCTTTTCTTGGCGGGCTTAATTACTTATTTAGGGTTTTCTAAAGAAGAACATAATGCATCTGAAAAATTTGCTCATAATGAGGTTTAAATGTTAAAAGCTTTGGAGAATAAAGTTATAAGCGGGAAATCTATAAATAAAATTGAGGCGTTGGCCCTTTATGAGGCTGACCTTGATGAGCTTTGTTGGCGGGCTAACCGTTTGCGGGAATATTTTTGTGGGGCCAAATTTGATTTATGCTCCATTATAAATGCTAAAAGCGGAAAGTGTAGTGAAAACTGCACGTTTTGTGCGCAATCTAAGTTTGCCGTGAGTGAATGCGCTTGCTACCCGCTTTTGACGAGCGCAGAAATTTTAGCGGAAGCCCGCAAAAAGGCAGAGCAAAATATTAAGTGCTTCTCTATGGTAACTTCAGGGAGGTCTCCGACTGACGCTGAAATTGCGGAAATTTGCGCTACCGTTCGGCGGGCTAGCGAAGATAGGATAGACCTGCAGTTTTGCGTTTCTTTGGGATTACTAAACGAGTTTCATTACCAAAAACTAAAGGCGGCCGGCGTTCGCCGTATTCACAATAACCTAGAAACTTCGGTTACTTACTTCCCAAATGTTTGCACTAGTCATACTTATAATGATAAGGTGACGGCCATCTTGCTGGCCCAAAAGCACGGCTTTGGAGTTTGTAGTGGCGGCATTTTCGGCTTGGGCGAAAGCCCCGGCGACCGTCTCGATTTAGCCTTTGCCCTAAAAGAACTAAACATCAAATCGGTGCCGCTTAACATCTTGACGCCGATTAAAGGGACTCCCTACGAAGGCCAAGGCATTTTAACGAACGCAGAAGTTTTGCGCATCATCGCGACTTTCCGCTTTATTTTGCCCGATGCCACTTTACGTCTGGCCGGAGGGCGGGCTTTGCTTCCGGCTCAAGGGGCTTTGTGCTTTAAATCAGGGGCCAATGCGGCCATTACCTCTGATTTACTCACCACCGGCGGAGTTTCTTTGGAAGAAGACCGGAAAATGGTGGTTGATTTGGGTTTCGTCTTGTAATCCGGCGCACTATAGTGAATCAAATTTAAACATATTAATAGCTGAAAAAGTCTGCTACGGCTAAATCAAAACATTGGAAAGAAGATAAATTGTCACGTAGCCACTTCGGCTTCGCCTTCGCTCCGTTCACCGGGGCGGATTTAAAATTGCGGAATTTTTTGGAGAAGCACCCCTTCGGCTTCGCTTATTTCACAATTAAATTCAAGCTGCACTTGTAAATCATCTTTAATTACTGGCGCTTACCCTGTGAAAAATAATTATAACCTAAAAAAATTTAGATGCGTAGGCCCTGAACAAAAGGGACGGCTAACGCATGAGAAATTTTTACAACCGGATTTGCGTCAAACTAGGGGCGAATGAAGGGGATACTTCCAAAGCGAGACCGTCCATTTTAGGGCCGATTGTGAGCAAAAGCGAACTCTAGGCCCTAAAATACGGGCGAGAGGCGGAAGTCGTCCCCAAATGAGCCCTCAAAACACTCAAAAAAAATATCTTCACTTCTCATGCGTCAGCCGTCGAACAAAAGGCACTAAAAGATAAGAAAATATGTTATATTGTATATCATGGCACACAATGAAAAATACAGAGCACAAGCCGTGTCTTTTAAGCAAAACGGACATACCTTATATGCCAAGGTAGAATTTGCTTGATTTGAGCCAAGGCGCAGTATACGGGCAAAAGGCAATTAAACAGTGTTTCCTTAAAGTTCATGGCCTTTGTTGCCGATAAGATTTACGAGCAGACAGGTGCTTTTAGAGCCGAAGAAAATTCAAATAATATCCCGAAACAGTAAGAATATATACGATTTTGTTTACTTTTAATTAAGCTGAGGTGTGCTGATGAATTTGTATATCGGTAGCAAGCAAAGTCAAGAAGCTGTTGGGTTCATGCGGACGTCTTTTGCCACCCCTGGCGGGCAAAGTTCGCAAAGTAATCCAGCCGGTTCCGGGTTGCGTATTAAAGAAGTGAAAGAGACCGAAGAAGTTATTTCCGCTAAAGAAGCGGCCAGCGTTAAGCAAAATTTTAATGATACCATGATGTCTCGTCTTACTAACACCATGCGTAACAACGGTTTGGGGAAAATATCCACCGAAGAGGCTACTGCGGCGATGGAGAGCATCAACGCAGTTTTGGATAAAGTGACCGAAGATTTTGGGCAAGGGACGGCCAACCAAGTCATGGCCACCATGCTCACCAATACTAAAGATAATCTCAACGCCAACCGTCTGGGTTCTGCTTTGACTTCCGCTCTGAAAACTGTTCAATTATCGGCGGCCACTCAAGTGGAAAAGGGCGAAAGTTTAGAAGAAATCGAAAAGGGGCAAGAGATTTTAGATAAACTCGCCGATCTGGTTGAATTTCTCAACAAAGGTTACGATGAGGAAGAAGGATTTACGGCGGCGGAGAACGATTCTGAACCGGCCTCGTTAAGCGCCAGTTTGAACAGCCTTTTCAGTCCGCTAGCTGAGGCCCCCGAACAAAAAATATTTAATGATGAGTTTTCCTATAAAGCAGCCGGTGATGTGTTTCAAGATGAGCTAAACAATTACACTGCCAAACAAAACTTCTGGCTAACTATGGACGAATTTGGTGAAGGTAACAGGCAAAAAATAGTAGATTTCTTGCGCAATGAAATGGGTGAAGAAGAAGCTGCGAAAATTGTGGAGGAAGCTTCCGGGCACGATGATATTTTCGCCGTTGTCGATGAAATCCGGACGTTGTTTAAGCAAAATGAAATTCTTACTGATCCGGAAGCCGGCCCGGCTTTAGTTCCGCAAACAATGGGTTTGGAGAAAATTAACCGACTGGATCGCTTCCTTAACGAAGAAATGATTGATGGGGTCAATGCAGCTATCAGTGCGAACAATGCTGTTAAGGAGCGCTTTGACAATATGGTTATGGAGGAGGGGGTTTACTCAGCCTCGGTAACTAAGTTTGCCTCAACAGACGACATCCCGGAAAATTACGGCCTTCATGCTTGGTCGGGATTTCTATCTGATGTTGACACTGTCGGCGGAGTTTTTGATTTGAATATGGAGGGGACGCGTCATTTTCAAGTGGGAGAATTAACTCACGCAACGAATAAAGAACGGGCTGCCGCCCAAGCTGAAAATAACATAGCAACTTTAGATAAAGAAACAGGTGAAGATAATTCAGATCAGTATGATTTTTTGTATTCCATGGCTTTAAAGGGATACGAAACACACTATTTCGGGAATACCTCTAGTTTGAATATTGATGTTGGTAATTTGGTAAACAAGGTGGCGTAAGGGAAGGTTGATTAATTAGCGTCTCCTTGCCAAGTAGGCAAATTTGCCTATGGCAACATTCCTTAAGGAAACGCATGTTTATTAGCGTTTCCTTAATAACTTTGGTCAATCAGTAAAGAGAGTATTATATGTTTCTGGAATCAATTAATATTATTGAAACTTCGCCTTGTTTGGCCGATAAAGAAAAGTTTAAAGCCATCACTAAGGCTTCCGCCGATTTAACGGAGATTTTACCCTATATAAACGCCGAGCTGGAAAGGCCGGGCTATCAGGAAAATTCACAATCCCTTACTTTTAAGCGCGGGATCATCGGTTTTTTGCTCATGGGCGAGCAAATCAGCATTACTAAATTTGTCACAATCACTGAGCTACACGAAATACTGGATTGGCTCAAAGATATGATTAACGACGTTGACAGCCGCAGAAACGAAATCACCCCCAGCTTTGAAAAAAAGAAAATAGTCCCGGCTTTGAGCCTCTTAAATAGTTTGCCCAAAAAAACCGGGTGCAGTAAATGCGGCGAAAAAACTTGTATGGCCTTTGCTTCCAAATTGAAGAGTTTGGAAGCAAAAGTCGATGATTGCCCGTGGCTGTTAGAGCCGGAATACCTTTCAAAGCGTGAGAAATTGATTGAGCTACTTACTTGATTTGCCCTATTTTTTAGGGTGGATAAAATAGAAAGAAAGAAAATGGCAAAAAATAAATTAGCTAAAATTTTAGTGCCTTTGTCCATGCTCGTCGCCATTGGCGGAGTTTGGCTGTGGGAAAACAGAGGGACGGAAAATTTTTCAAATGAAAACTCCTTAAGTAGACAAGCAAATGAACAGCTTTCTGCTGAACAAATAAGCGCAACCGCCGCAGCGAATAGCGCTTTCCCCTACTTTAAAAATAGACCGATTTCTCCTTTAAAAGCCGCCTGACCTAGGAGGCATTCTTCCCCCTTCAAAAAAAGAAATATCACCTTGACTGTATTTGCAAAAGTGCTAACATAAAAAATGTAATTCATGGTTATCAAGGCCAATTTCTCTTCAAGACTTTAACCGCTAGGAGGAT
>CAYJAF010000002.1:0-98792 GCA_964368195.1 uncultured Thermodesulfobacteriota bacterium | reverse complement strand
ACTTTTTTTCAAAAAAGTTTCCCTCCAGAAAACTCTTGAAAATTGATTTCCGTGAGTAGCTACTAAATAGTGTTTCACGTGAAACATAACTACTATATAATTTAAAATTCTCATTGAAATTATGGGAAAAACTGTCGAAAGTCTGTCATGAAGCCTTTAGTTGAACGCCACCTCAAAACACTTTTAGAAGAAGGGCGCGAAGAGGAACTTTCCACCATGCTGGAGCAAATGCACCCGGCAGATGTGGCGGAAATCCTCAACCCTTTAGACATGGAAGATACCATTCGGGTCATGGCCTTGATGGATATTGAACAAGCTTCCGATGTTTTAGTGGAAATGAGTGCCGGTTCGCGAGAGCAAGTGGCGGCGGAAATTCCTTTGGAAAAGCTTTGCGAGATGGTGGCGGAAATGGATTCCGACGATGCCGCCGACATTGTGGCAGAGCTTCCCAACGAGGACGCCAATAAGGTTTTAGCCTCCATTGAAGAAAAAGACAGTGTCGGCCTTCGTCGCTTGATGATGTATGACGAGGAGACCGCCGGTGGTTTGATGCAGGTGGAACTCTTCACCGCCGACGAAGAAGAGACCGTGGCCGAAGTGGTGGGGCGTCTCCGCAAGCTGGACGAAGACAAACAACCACATCTGTCTCATATTTTCGTGGTGGATGAAGCCGGCGTCTGCCGCGGACAAGTTAGCATGCGCCAACTTCTTTTGGCTTGGCCAGATCAGCAAATGTCTGAGCTCAGGCAACGTCCTCCCCTTGTGGTGGCGGTGGATGAAGACCAAGAGCAAGTGGCCAAAGACTTTCAGAAATATGATGTGCAAGTGGCCCCGGTGGTGGATACCCACGGTTGTCTTTTAGGGCAAATCACTTCCGACGACATTATGGACGTTGTCCACGAAGAAGTGGATCAAGATTTCTATCGCCTGGCCGGTTCTTCCGAAGAGGAAGTTTATTCCAGCGGCTCCTTCAAAATCACGGCTTTGCGCCTGCCGTGGCTCCTTTTTAACTTGGGGGGCGGCTTTGTCACCAGTGCGGTCTTGGCTTTTTTTGAAGCCTCTTTCCTCAATATTCTAATCCTCATTCCCTTTGTCCCCATGGTGATGGGTTTATCAGGGGCGGTGGGTTCACAGGCGGCCACCATTACTGTGCGGGGGCTCGCTGTGGGGCGTATTGATCGGGTGCGGCCTAATTTATTTAAGGAAATCAGAGTTTCAGCCCTTTTGGCCGCTGTTTTAGGCACGATTATCACCATCGGGATTGGTTTTGTTAATTCAGCTGCTCACCTTGGCTTGGCCGTTGGTCTCTCCACCATGGTGGCCATCACTGTTTCCACTGTCTTAGGAGCCCTTATCCCGGTGTTTTTCAAAGCCCTTAACATAGACCCGGCCCTGGCTTCCGGCCCCGTTGTCACCTCAAGCAATGACGTGGTGAGTTTGATTATTTATTTGGTAATGGGCACCAGCATTCTCACTTGGCCTTTGAGCTTTTGAGCTAGATTCGCACATTCTTTCTTTCTCCCCTTGCACGTCAATCTAATTTGATAGAACATCGTCAATTATGCGGCGACCCAAGGAAAACTTTTCAGAACTTGACTGCAAAATTTAAGCCCTATTGTTTGAGCTTTAGCGAGTTTTAGGGCTTAAATTTCAGGCAAGAGATGAAAAGTTCTTCCGTAGGAGCCCGAAAAATTATAAATTAGATTGATGTGTCTACCCTTGCTTGGATTCAAAGCTTGAGTTATAATTGAATTAAGGTCGATGGCTGTTTGAATTTGTTCAAAAATGCAAAGATGCCTCACATTAGAGCCTGTTCACACAAACGACTTTTCGGTTCTCTCTTTGTCGGCCTTCGCTTGTTTTTTCGTCATGTATGTCAAATACACTACCTCAAAAACAAGCTCGCCCTTCGTGATATAACACGAAAATTCATTTTGTGTGAACACGCTCTAGTTCTGCCTCGGTTTTGAAAGAATTTGAGATTTGAAAGGGGGCTAAAATGACAAATCCATTAAGTGCTTTGAGTCAAGTCGTTAATAATTCACCGCAAGTCAGCTCATTGGCAAGTGGGCAAATGGCGGCTCTCCAGGAGGCTAAATTCCAAGCTCAAATGGAAGCTTCGCAACGGCACCAAACTTTAGTTGCTAAAACTGTTGTGCCTACGGAAAAATCCGATACTGTGAAAGCAGACGATCCTAATCGGCCCAACGAAAGGCGTTCTAAGAGAGAGGCTCGTCGTCGTCGTGCGGAACCTAAAGAATCCATGACTTGCCAACAGCGCGAAAACGAGGTGGCCTCAACTCTTTTGAGTGCAAGCTCAGTCATTGATATTTGTGTTTAAAGAAGCGACTTTTTTAAAAAAGCTAAGGATACGCTGATTTATTGGCGTTATCTTCTATTTTAGGTGTTCAGGGAGAGTTAAAGTGTCTACGGCTGCGCTCAGCAATCTTATATTTTTGCAAATTGGCTTAGAGGTTATTTTAGCTTTATTACTCTTAATTCTCTGGCGCCGCACGAAGAAAACTCCGCCGCCGGACCCTGCTCGCCTACCGGAAAATTTAAAAAATTCCATTGAAACCTTCTTGGCGGAATCAGAAAAAATAGCGGCTGTTTTTGAGCAAAACTTAAAAGATAAAAAAGAGCTGTCAGCTGATCTCATTTTGAAACTGGACAGGCGTCTGTCTGATTATCAAAACCTTCTAAACGAAGCAGAGCTGGGCTTTAGTGAATTACAAAAACAATTAACTGATTTGAAAAATGCTTCTGAAACAGCACTCCCCAAAGTGGAGATCCCCGCAGTCGACGGGCCCGGCAAAGCCAACCCGGCAGCTCCGGAAGTGCGGGCCCTTGTGTTACAATTGGCCAAAAAGGGCCATCGCCCCGAAGAAATTGCGGCTAAAGCTCGGCTTCATTTGGGGGAGGTGGAGTTGATTATTGATTTGGAACGTCAATTCAATGTGTGATTAATTCCAGATAGTGGCTGCTGGTCCCTTCCCAACCGGGTAGTTTTTCAGCCGCAACTAGTGTCGCCAAGAGCGACTCTTTTTAGAGCCTGTTCACACAAACGACTTTTCGGTTCTCTCTTTGTCGGCCTTCGCTTGTTTTTTCGTCATGTATGTCAAATACACTACCTCAAAAACAAGCTCGCCCTTCGTGATAAACTGGCAAATTCATTTTGTGTGAATACGCTCGAGACAATATACAAATAGAGCCTGTTCGCTTAATGTGGACAGGCTCTGTTTATATAGTATCCTAGTATATAAAAAGAGACCCCGAAGTCGAGGTCTCTCAAAAGGACATCAAAAATCCGATTAGATTTAATTTGGTGTTTTAGCTGATAAAAAAGAAATCTAACACCACAAAGAGCGGCACCAAGATGCCAATTGACCAAAACATATAGCCGAAGAAACTGGGCATGGGCACGCCTTGCTCGACAGCAATGGAGCGCACCATGAAGTTAGGAGCATTGCCGATATAGGTATTGGCACCCATAAAGACAGCTGCCGCACTAATGGCGACTAAAGTGCCGGAAAGCTCTGTCATCAGAACTTGGGCATCGCCACCGGCCATGTTAAAAAAGACAAGGTAAGTGGGGGCGTTGTCTAAGAAGCTGGTTAAGAGGCCGGTTAGCCAAAAATACATACTGTTCACCGGGGAGCCGTCGGGGCCCACGACTAAGGCGACCAAATCACGCAAAGCGCCATTGGAACCGGCTTTGAGAATGGCAAGGGCCGGGGCCATGGTGATGAATATGCCGATAAAAAGCTTGGCTACTTCAGCGATTGGTTCCCAGGTAAAATCGTTGCCGCGCCGCACTTCGCGCGGAGTTGCCAATAGAGAAATTCCGGCTAAGGATAGTAGGCCAAGGTCACGCACCACGCTGGGGAGCGAGAGGTATATGTCGGCCCAAATGTGAAATTTAACGTCACTTTTCCAAGCTCCGGCCATAAGAACCATGCCAACCACACCTAAAAGAAAAACAAAGTTTATCTTGCCAGTGAAGCCAAAGGGTTCTTGGGGGCCTTCGTTATCAGGTTGGGGACGTCCTTCTTTATTATATAGAATTGTATCTAGTATAAAATAGATTACGAGTAGCGCAATCGCCATAAACAGTGTCTTTTTAAAAAGGAAAGTAGTCGTCCAGAAGAAGTCAACACCCTTTAAATAGCCCAAGAAAAGAGGGGGATCGCCCAAAGGAGTGAGAGAGCCGCCAATATTGGCAACCAGAAAGATGAAAAAAACAACGGTGTGAGCTCGATAGCGGCGGTGGGCAATGGCTCGCAGAATTGGCCGAATCAGAAGCATTGCTGCTCCGGTGGTGCCCATCCAACTTGCTAAGATTGTGCCAATGAGAAGAATTGTGGTGTTTAATTTAGGGGTGCCGACTAAGGTGCCGGTGAGGCGAATGCCCCCGGCAATGGTAAATAGCGCTAAAAGCAGCATCACAAAGGGTAAATATTCTAAAAGGACAGTTTCTAAAACAGTGTAGGAAGCAACCCCCCAGCCAAAGGTGAGCCAGCAAGGAATTATAAAAACAATTGACCAGCCGATGGCTATTTTCCCGAAGTGGTGGTGCCAAAAAGAAGGAACGATCAAGGGCCCGAGCGCAATTGAAAGTAGCATTCCGGCAAAAGGAAGAGCCCACCATCCGGAGAGAATCGCTCCATTTAGGTGGAATGAATCAGGGCCTGCGGCCAAGGCCACTTTGGAAATTAAGCTAAAAGAGATTAGCCCCAAAATAAAAAGAACTTTTTTCACAGATTTTCCCCCTTTGTGTGGTTTAATCTGCCTTTTGTAATGTGATAAGCAAATATTGAATTTTATAGAAATGCTGGTGTACCAGCCTAGACTACGGTAGATTAAAAAATATTATTTGTCAAGCCTCTTGCCCGAGAAATCAATTTGCAAAGCTTTTTACCCGTGAAATTATTAAGTTTTATAATGTTTTTTACCTTATTTTGCTTTGCAGAAGGTTTCGGAAATTCTTTTTTAAAAATAGCTTCCCTATTTTATATTCTTTGTGTTATACTAATAAATTCGAGGTTGCAATGCCGCTTGGCGCAATATCTTAACTATAGACATTTATCGGATGAAGCTATGCAAATTGCTATATTGAGCATTCATGTAATCGTTGCTGTGATTTTGGTTTTGACTGTTTTGCTCCAAACGGGGAAGGGCTCCGGCATGGGTGCGGCCTTTGGCGGCGGCTCTTCCGGCACCATGTTCGGCTCCCGCGGGCCTGCTACTTTGATTAGCAAGATAACGGCTGTTGCCGCCGCTATTTTCATGGTAACTTCTTTTCAATTGGCCCTTATTCAGGGCGGCCTTGAACAGAGCTCGGTGATGGACGATTGGTCTGAATCGGCACCGATTGCCACTCCTGCCCCGGCTGCTTCTGCCGCTGAAGCTGCTCCTGAAGTTGGAGCTGAATCCGGTGAAGCTGCCGCTGAGGCTGAAGTCGTCAGTGAGGTTCTCGGTGCTGAAGAAGGCGCTTTGGATGAAGCTGCGGCGGCCGAGGGTGAAGCTTCGACGGATGAGCTTGCTCCTGAAGGTGCGGCGGCCGAGGGTGTCCAGTAAGGTTGCTTGGAGGCCATTGATTTTGCGGGGCCCGCTTTTGAATGCTTGGTGCATGTCTGTCTTGGCGCAATAAAAAGCTTGACTCTGCTGTTATTTGGGTTAAAATACTTTTCGCTATTTTGGCTTGGTCATTTGACGTTTTATTGAAGTTCGTCGTCAGAGAAAGAAGGACAACCTTTGCCTAGCGTGAACCTTTTCGTTCGCTTGGAGGATATTACCCCGGAAGGCTTGCAACTTCCCTTAACCCTCTCGGCAGATGAGTTGGCCCCTTTGTTGGCCCTTCCCGGCGAAGAGCCCTTGGTGCTCTGTTCTCCTCTCTGCGGGAATGTCTCCCTCTATCGTTTGGATGGGGCTGTGCGTTTAAAGGGCCAGTTTGAAGTGACGGTGGAAAATGTTTGTGACCGTTGCTTGGCTGAATCGCAAATGGTTTTGGTGGCAAGCTTCAATGAGGTTTTGAAATTAGCTCCGTCAGGACAAGCAGAGGTGGAAAAGCCGACCACTGTTGATTCCTTTGGTGGCGACGCCTCAGGCGGCGAAGATGATGATGCTTGCGATGCGGCCTTGGCTGTGAAAGGCGGGCAGGTTAGTTTGGCCGAATGCCTGGTCGAGCAGTTTTGGGTTGCTTGGCCCTACCGTTATTTTTGTCGGGCCGAATGTTTGGGCCTTTGCCAGCGGTGTGGGGCCAATTTAAATGATGGGGCATGTTCTTGTTCGCATTGACAAGTTTGTGCCCAGAAGTTTTGGTAATCGTAACTTCTAGGAAGCGCTAATTAATCAGCGTTTCCTTAAGTCTTGCAAAGTTGTAAGCTGAAAGTAAAATAATAAAGTGTAAATCAGCCAGTTTGTAATCTGGCTAGAAATATAAGGTGTGAAATGGCAGTACCAAAAAGAAAACAATCGAAAATGAAAGGGCGTCAACGCCGCACTCACTACACCGCTTTGACTCCTACGGTGACTAAATGTAGCCAATGTGGCGAGCCCAAACGTCCTCATCACATTTGTCCTCATTGTGGCACTTATCGCGGTCGGCAATATCTTTTCCAAGCTGACTGAGTTGCGTAAGTCTTGAAGCCTCTTTGCTCTCAAGGCAAAATGCTTGCTGCGAAGCTAGAAGGGCTACTTTGGCGATAGCCGATAATGAGCGAGCTCAAGGAAAACCAAAATGCTACCCCAAAGGATGCTTATGAACGAGCGGTCATTGGGGAGGCGTGTTTGCGTTGTGGCTTGTGTCGGCAGGTGTGCCCTGTGAAGGCTATTGTCGTTGTCAAGGGGCGCTTTGTGTGTGGCCCGGAGTGTTTGGCTTGTGCCAATTGCGTGGAGCTTTGCCCGGTGGGGGCAATTGAGTTGCAACTTGTCATTTGAGGCGGCGCGCCTTCGCTGATCTATTCCGTTAAGAATAAATCAGCGTTTACTTCAAGGACGTAAAATGGAAATCAATAGAGTAGTCTTAGTCACCGGTGGAGCGCGCGGCATAGGCCGGGCCATTGCCTTGCGCCTTGCAAACCCGCAAACGGCAGTTATTTTCACTCACGTGAACCCAAACTCACCCGGGGCTGAAGAAACTTTAGCCGCCTTAAAAGAAAAGGCCGGAGCCGCTGAAGCCCAATGTTGGGCCGCTGAAAACAGTGAAGTGGCGAAAGAGCGTCTGGAAGATGTGGCCGCTCGCTATGGACGTTTTGACGTCTTGGTCAACAATGCCGGGCTCACTCGCGACAACCTTGCCATGCGCCTCACTGATGATGATTGGCACGCCTGTTTGGAAGCTAACCTCTTCGGGGCTTTTGCTTGCGCTCGGGCGGCCGCTAAAATCATGATGAAAAAGAAAACGGGCCGCATCATCAACATCAGCTCGGTGGTGGGCCTCACTGGCAACGCCGGGCAGTGTAACTACAGTGCTTCCAAGGCCGGGCTCATTGGCCTGACTAAATCGTTGGCTCAAGAGCTCGCTTCGCGCAACATCACAGTCAATGCTGTCGCCCCGGGCTTCATTGATACGGATATGACTTCAGTTTTGAGTGAAGAAGTCCGGCAGAATTTACTGGGTCGAATCCCTCTTGGCCGCCTGGGTTCCTCTGAGGATGTGGCCGCCGCCGTGGACTATTTGGCCTCTGATGGCGCCGCCTATGTTACCGGGCAGACCATTTCGGTCAATGGTGGTATGTATATGTGATTTAGTCGCCGCCGAAATGAGAGGGAAACCCATGGTTTCCCGTCCCGAAGGGCTCATGTGAGGCAAGCGTGCCTTGTTGATTTATTCTGCAGGCAGAATAAATCAGCGTTTCCTTAAGGAAACGCTGAAATTCTCTTGAGTATTGGCCCCTTTTCTATTACAATTAAAGAAATTTAATATTTACAGCTCGGCTTCCGAGCTAAACAGCTAAAAAGGCTCCGGCCTTAATTCCCAGCTTATAAGCATGACAGGAGCAAATAATGTCAGATCTTACCTCCAGAGTTATAAATGTTGTTGCAGACCAATTGTCCGTCGACCCCTCCGAAATTCGTGTTGAATCTTCTTTTCAAGACGATTTAGGGGCCGACTCTCTTGACTTGGTGGAACTTATCATGGCCATGGAAGAAGAGTTTAACGTCAAAATTGATGACTCTGCCGCCCAAAAGATTAAAACTGTTCAAAATGCGGTGGACTTTTTGACGGAAGCTCAAAGCTGACCTTGAGTTGTTTTTTTGCCACCTTTAAATTCTAGTTGCAAAGACTGTTTAAAGGTGGCAGTATTATATTTAATTTAAAAGTGCCTGTTTAAATAGGCCTACTTGAAGCTATTCGTAGTTTCTCAAAATGGCAAAAGGGGGCTTGCTCCCTGGCCATTTTTTCAAAGACAGAGCTGCCAGGTGAGGCATTGCGCACACCTTAGGCGTTGCTCTGGTGCTTTTTCAACCTGCTACGGTTTGAAAAAAGGTAGAGCTACCGACGTACTTTTAGCTCCAATTTCTTAAAAGAGAAGGAAATCTCATGGCCCCAAGCTCTTCTCCTCGCCGGGTGGCGGTGACTGGCCTTTCGCTCTTAACCCCTTTGGGTAACGACTTGGCCACTTCATGGCAAGGCCTTATTAATGGTCAAAGCGGCATTACTTCCATAACCAGATTTGACCCCACCGGGCATAGATCTACTGTTGCTGGTGAACTAAAAAATTTCGATCCCAGCCTTTATATGGATAAAAAGACCGTTAAACGCATCGACCCCTTCATTCAATATGCAGTGGCCGGTGGGCAAATGGCCTGGAATGACTGCGGCTTTGAAATGACGGAAGATTTTGCCAGCCGGGCAGGTTGCATTTTAGGTTGCGGCATGGGGGGCCTTCTCTCTATTGTTACCAGTCATAAAACTTTTTTAGATAAAGGGCCTGACCGCGTCTCGCCTTTTTTCATCCCCACTTTAATTCCCAATATGGGTGCTGGTCAAGTTGCCATTGAGTTAAATTTAAAGGGCCCGAATTTGGTGGTTTGCACGGCTTGCGCCGCCGGAACCCACGCCATTGGGCTGGCTTTTCAATATATTCGCGATCATGGCTACGACATGATGGTGACCGGTGGCACCGAAGCGACGATTACGCCCGTGGCCGTTGCCGGTTTCGACGCCATGAAGGCCCTCTCCACTGCTCGCAATGATGACCCCACCAAGGCCAGCCGTCCCTTTGACCGCGACCGCGATGGTTTTGTCATGGGCGAAGGCGCCGGCATCATGATCTTGGAAGAGTGGAATCATGCCGTGGCTCGGGGCGCTAAAATTTATGCCGAAGTGGTTGGGGCCGGCTCTTCAGCTGACGCTCACCACATAACTTCTCCGCCGGACGACGGCTCAGGGGCAGTGGCTGCCATGCGGGCAGCATTCAAAGATGCGGCCTCCAGCGGAATCACTCCCGAGGACATTGGCTATATCAATGCCCACGGCACTTCCACCGAACTTAACGACCTCATCGAAACCAGAGCTATAAAAGCTTGTTTTGGCGAAGATTTGGCCCGCAAAATTCCTATTAGCTCGACTAAATCAATGACAGGGCATTTGCTGGGTGCTGCCGGTGGCCTTGAGGGCGTTATTTCTGTTATGGCTTTGCACGAAGGCGTTCTGCCGCCCACCATAAATTTAGATAACCCCGATCCTGGCTGCGATTTGGATTATATTCCCAAAGAGGCGCGCCAAGCCAAGCCGAAAGCTGCTCTTTCTAATTCCTTTGGTTTCGGTGGGGCCAACGGCACTTTGATTTTTAAGGCGGTTTAAGGCTGCGTGTTTTGCTGATTAACTCTGCATTCAGAATTAATCGGCGCTTCCTTTACTTTCCGCAATTCTTTTAATGAAAAAGCTTCTGCTCGGTTGGGTGGGAGCTTTTGAAAAATTCTGCCGGAGGCCGTTTAGGGTGAAAGTGATAATAGCCGGAGACCATGCCGGCCGCCAATTGAAAAGAGATATTTGTCAATATCTGGAAGCTCAAAATATTGAAGTTCTTGATTTAGGAATTTCTGATGATATGCCCAAAGCTGATTACCCAGACTACGCGCGCCCGGTAGCTGAAAGAGTAGTGGCCGGTGAGTTTGACCGAGGAATATTAATTTGCGGCACCGGCTTGGGCATGAGCATGGCGGCCAATAGAATTAAGGGGGCCAGGGCAGCTCTTTGCACGAACGAATTTATGGCCACCATGGCTCGGCAGCACAATGATGCCAATATTTTAGTTTTAGGGGCGCGGGTTTTAGGCCTTGATTTGGCCTATGCCATACTGAAAGCTTTTTTAGCCGCCGAGTTTGAAGGCGGACGTCATAGCTTGCGTTTGGCCAAGTTTTGAGCTTACGGCCAAAGTGCAGGTAAAAGCAACTAGATGACGAAGTTATTAAAATCAGTTGCTTTGATAAATGCCAAAATGCTAGATCCCTTTATAGGGTAGTTTTTAAGTTGAAATGGGAGTGAAAAGTGCTTGAGAAATTACAAAAACAAGATCCCCAAGTGGCCGCCATCCTCAAAGATGAGTTGACCCGCCAACGCAATAACCTTGAATTGATAGCCTCGGAAAACTTCCCTTCCCAAGCGGTTTTGGAAACAAATGGCTCTGTATTCAATAATAAATATGCCGAAGGTTATCCCGGTCGCCGCTATTATGGCGGCTGTTGTCATGCCGACCAGGTGGAGGCTTTGGCCATTGAGCGGGCTTGTCAACTTTACGGCTCAAACCACGCTAACGTCCAACCTCACAGCGGATCCCAAGCTAATATGGCGGCTTATTTTGTCTTCATGAAGCCGGGAGATACTCTTTTGGGCATGAACTTGGCCCATGGCGGCCATTTGACCCACGGTTCACCCGTTAGCTTTTCCGGCAAAATTTACCAAGTTCACTCTTATGGCGTCCGTCAAGACGATGAACTAATCGACTATGACGACCTCTTGACCAAAGCTGAAACCCTTAAGCCCAAAGTCATCATGGCCGGGGCTTCCGCCTACCCCAGAGTTCTTGATTTTGCTAAGTTTCGCGAGGCAGCTGACCGAGCCGGAGCGGCACTGATTGTAGACATGGCCCATTACGCAGGGCTCATTGCCACCGGCCTTTATCCCTCTCCCATTGAGGCGGCTGATATTGTCACCAGCACGACTCACAAAACTTTGCGTGGCCCCCGCGGCGGCTTAATTTTAGCTAAAGAGCCTTGGGCCAAAACACTTGATAGCCAAATTTTTCCCGGTCTTCAAGGCGGCCCTTTGATGCATGCCATAGCGGCCAAAGCTGTGGCTTTTGGCGAGGCTTTAACTCCGGCCTTTAAAGTTTACCAAAACCAAGTGCTTTTAAATGCACAACGCTTGGCGACTCGCTTAACTGAGGCGGGATTCCGCATTGTTTCTGGCGGCACAAGCACCCATTTGGTTTTAGTTGATTTGCGCCCGAAAAATTTAACGGGCACCCAAGCCGAGACAACTTTGGGCAAAGCCGGCATCACTTGCAATAAAAACGGTGTCCCCTTTGATACTCAGCCGCCAACAATCACTTCCGGCATTCGTCTTGGCACTCCGGCCATGACCTCTCGCGGCTTGAAAGAAGCTGATATGGAAAAAGTGGCTGAATTTATTGTGACGGCTTTGGCCAAACCCGAAGACGACGCCCACTTACAAAAAATTCGCACTCAAGTAGAGGCTTTCTGCCAACAGTTCCCCCTCTACCCTGAACAATAAGCCAATGGCCTCCGCCCCCGTTGCTATTGAGCCCAAAGGCCACTTGCGCCCGGATTGGGATAATTACTTCCTGCAATTAGCCCAGCTTGCGTCCACCCGCTCAACTTGTTTGCGGCGTCAGGTTGGGGCCGTTTTAGTCAGCGGGCGGCGGGTTTTGGCCACCGGTTATAACGGAGCCCCCCAAGGTTTGCCACACTGCTTGGAAGTGGGTTGCTTAAGGGATGCTTTGGGGGCAAAATCCGGGGAACGCCATGAGCTCTGCCGGGCAATTCACGCCGAACAGAATTTGATTTTACAAGCTGCCGCCTATGGCGGCGGCATTCAATCTGCCACAGTTTACTCCACAAACCAGCCGTGCACTCTTTGCACTAAATTACTCTTGAATCTCGACATCAACCGCATTGTTTTTTTAGCCCCTTACCCCGATGAACTGGCCTTGACACTCTTAAAAGAGGCGGGCTTTTCCAGCTCCTCTGAAGGTGCTTGGATCTCTTGGACGCGCGAATAAAACTCATAGCGTGAAATTATTACTTCTTTGCTCATAAAAACTCTATTTCTTAGCTCGAAAATATGTTAAAATATATCTTGTCTTTCTGATGGTGCCAAGAAAATCCTTTTAAGGCGAATATGCAGTGTGGAGGGGTGCTTTGGCGGAAAATCGACTTAACTTCAGCACCTTGCTTCAAGTGGCTGCCAGAAGCTTGTTTTTAGAGGCCTCTTGGAATAATCAAGGCCAGCAAAACTTGGGTTTTGCTGCCGCCGTTGACCCTGCCTTAAAGAAAATCTATTGTGACCCTGATGATTTAAAAGAAGCGCGTTGCCGCACTTTAGAATACTTCAATACTAATCCCATCACCGGAGGTGTGGCCATTGGAGTTATCTTGTGGCTTGAAGAAGAGGTTGCGAAAGGCCGCTTGAGTTCTGCCGAGCGGCAACGCCGCGGAGCCACCATAAGCCGAACCTTAGCTAGCATTGGCGATGCTTTAATTTGGCAGGCTTGGTTGCCTTTGTGCTGTTTAATGGCTGTGTGGGGCACTCTCGCTTTGGATACTTGGCTGGGAGTTTTGGTTTTACCCATTATGTTTTGCTTGGTGGCAGTGCCCGTGCGCTTAGGTGGTTTGTTTTTGGGTTACCAAAGGGGTGAAGGCATTGCTGGCCTCTTGGTTCGCCTAAAGTGGTCGCAAATGGCCATTCGTCTTAAAACTCTGTTAGCTCTTATTTTGGGGGCCTCAACAGTTATTTTAGTGGCGATTAACCCATTGAAACCATTGACCGGGCTTCCTTTAGGCCAGATGTGGTTGATTGTGGGTGCGGTGTTGGGGCTTATTATTGTAATGCGGCGTTTGGCCGGGCGCATGAGAATTCTTCAACATTTTTATCCTTTTGTCGTTGTAGTTTTGGCGAGTCTTTTTTTAGTTATCAGTGGGTGCGGATAAATATCTGCTGAGAATAATTATACTATAGCAACTTATTGGGAGGTAGGCCTTTGGTATGTGCGTTGTAGAAAGTAGCTCAACTGAATTAACCATCAAAAATCGTTTGGGACTTCATGCCAGAGCCGCTGCAAAATTGGTAATCGCAGCCGGTGATTATCAAGCCGACATTCGTTTGCTCGCAGGTAAAGATGCGGCAGATGCACGCAGCGTTTTGAGCTTGATTAGCCTCGGCTGTGTCTATAACAGCAAAGTCGTCATCGAGGCTGAAGGTGTTGATGCCAAGCACGCAGTGATTGCCCTTTCTCAAATAATTGAAAATGGTTTTGGTGAGGAAGAATGAATTTGCCGCCGCCTTTTGTGCCGGACGAATCTCTCTTGAGCGGGGTTGGTGCTTCCCAAGGAATTGCCATTGGCCCGGCACGTGTTTATCGTCACCGCACTTTAAGGTTGCCTAATATACGCTTGGCCTCCCTTGAACAGGTCGAAAATGAACTGGCTCGCTTGGAAGGCGCAAAAGATAAAGTGCGTGAGAGACTGACCGCTGCGAAAGACTCCCTTCCTCCCGAACTAAAAAGCCAAGCCGGTATTATTGACGCCCACCTTTTGTTGATTGATGATCCCATGATCATCAAAAGCACCGTAAATTTCATTCGCCAAGACTATTACAACGCCGAACAAGCTATTTTGAAAACCATGGAACATATCAGCCACTTATTGCGCAATGTGGCCGATGACTACATCAGCTCACGTCTGGCTGATGTTGAAATGGTAGCCTCTTCTTTAATTGGTGCTCTTTTAGGACACGATGCCGGCGAAATTACCGACGATCTGCCCGAAGGCTCTATTTTAGTTTTACAGGATATTAGCCCCTCTGAAATGACGAAAATCGCCGGGAGTAAGTTGGCCGGTTTGGCCACCGAAAGCGGCGGGCTCACCTCGCATACCGCCATTGTGGCTCAAGCTTTGGAGTTGCCGGCGGTGGTGGGTGTTAAATCTTTAGTTACCAATATTAATAACGGCGATATGATTATCATTGATGGGCGCACTGGCCATGTGGTTGTTCGTCCGGAAAATGATGTGTTGGATTTTTATCGCGGCCGCCAGAAGATGGAGCAATCTTTTAACGCAGAAATTGTGCGCTCTTCTCACTTGCCGGCTGTGACTCTTGATGAAGAACCTATTAATATTATGGGTAATTTGGAGTTGATGGAAGAATTGCCCGCCATTATGAGCTATGGCGGAGAAGGCATTGGCCTTTATCGCACTGAGTTTATGTATCTCAACCGCCGGGTTCCGCCGGGTGAAGAAGAGCTCTTTGCCGCTTATCGTAAAGTGGTGGAGAGCTGTGCCCCCCACCCTGTGGTTATTCGCACTTTAGATTTGGGTTATGATAAAATCCCTGCCCAATGGGACGAAGGGCTTAAAAAAGACGACCAAACGACTTTCTTACCAAACCAGGCTTTGGGCCTGCGGGGGATTCGTTACTGCTTGCGCAATCGGCGGCTTTTTAAAAATCAATTGCGGGCTATCTTGCGGGCTTCTGTTTACGGTAACGTGAAAATCATGTTGCCCATGGTGTCGAGTTTGGACGAGCTGCGTAAAAGCCGGGCGATTCTAAGTGAGGTGGAACGCTCTTTAGACCGCGAAAAGATCCCCTATGCTCCGCGTATACCTTTGGGAATAATGATTGAAGTGCCGGCCACCATATTCTTGGCCCCGGAATTTGCCGGGGAAGCATCTTTTTTCTCTGTGGGCACTAATGATCTTGTGCAATATACTTTAGCTGTTGATCGCTCTGACCCGGCGGTGGCCGATATGTACCAACAGCTCCATCCCGCCATCTTAAAAATGCTCAAAAGCATTTTCACCATTGGCCAAGATACCACCACGCCGGTTTCAATCTGCGGTGACATGGCCTCAGGTGAGGTGACGGCCGCTATTTTAATTGGATTGGGGGCACGCTCCCTTTCAATGCCGCCAGCCTCAATTCCCAAAATTAAACGCTTGATCAGGATGGCTAGCCTCACTGAAATGGAAGCTTGGGCCAATGATGTTTTGACGGCCAAGACTACCAATGAAGCTACGAATCGGGCGACTAATCACATTAGGCGCAAGTTTCCTGAGCTCTATCATTGATGATTTTGTCTAAAAATCTCGGGCGCCTCTGCCGGGTGGCAGTCGCTTTAGCCGCCGCAAAACAAATTTACCGGTAAAAAATATGCTGGGTTTCACGTAAAGGAACTCGTAATTCGCTCGCATATTTTTAAATTTATTTTTTGCTGAAACTTGAAATTTTTCAGCGGCAGCTACCCAAAGCGCATCCCCCCCACTACTGTAACTTATGGAAATGTTAATTGTCTTGCGTTTCCTTAGGCTTGCCAAAGGTGCCCAAAAGATTTTTGGCCTCCTGAGGTGAAAGTTGTTTGTAAAATAAATCACTTTGGGCAAGTTGACACCCGGCTCTACCCAGCCACATGGCTTGCTTTTTAGTGGCCACACCATCGGCGACAACTTTTATACCCAATTCCTTCCCAAGCTGGATGATTACTTTTATAACTGTTAAGATTTCTTGACATTCACTATTACTTATAAAGGTTTTATCAATTTTCATGACATCAATTTTTATTTTTTCCAGCTTGCGAAGGGGCGAAATGCTGGCCCCAAAATCTGCCAGAGCAATTAAAAAGCCTTTTTCTCTTAAATTTGAAATAGTAAGCATTATGTCTTCCCGGTCAGTTTTCATTGTGAGCGCAGTTACTTCAAGCTCAATCTGATTGGGATTCACTCCATATTTATCAACTATTGTTAATATGTTATGTTCGAAATCTTGTTCTCCTAAAGTGTGGAGCGCAAAGCAGACCGATATGGTGAAATCAGGCTTATCAGAAAGATTCTCTTGAATGAATTGACAAACCTTTTCAAAAATATAAAGGTCAAGCTTGGCAATAAAACCATTTCGAGTAAAAACTTCTAAAAAAACCTCGGGTTCTATTCGGCCACCAATTGGAGGCACCCAAGTTGCAAAAGCTTCAAAGGATTGAATTTCCTTGGTTTTCAAATCTACTCGTGGTTGATATTCAACCCCGAACTCATTGTTTTGCAAAGCTGATTCCATGCGGTAACTTATGCTCATTATCGCATCTTGTTTTCGGCTGAGCTCTGCTGTGTAAACTGTGCAGGTCGTTTTCTGCAAATGCCTTCCTTCTTCGTTAGCAATATCAGCAAAATTAATCATTTCCTGTAAATCTTGAGTTGGCTCAGTAATGTGATATATACCAACCGAGAAATTAAGGGGGAAGCTTGAGCCGACAATTTCTCTGATGGCCGGATTAATCGTATTTTCGATTACCTCACTCATTTTCCCAATATGGTCTTTTTTATTTGTTTTCTTTAAAATAAGAAATCGACCGGTATGTTTTCTGCTAATAATAGCGCCTGTGTTTAAATAGGCAGTGCTTAAAGTGTTTGCAATAGTAGAAATAACTTGTTTGCCGACCTCAGCCCCGTAATAATATTCAATGACATAAAATAGATTTGTATTAAATGAAACTATTTCATATTCATTTGGAGAGGCAGAGCTCAATTTTTGCTGAACCAGTTCATGGAATTTTGCCAAGGATATAAGCCCGGTATCTTTATCTGTGTTCATCACTCTTTCAACTGCTTTTCTTTTGGAATAGAAAAAATGAAGGAAAAGCAGACAAAAAATTACGATAATAAGCAAGATGCCTATAATTATTATTTCAATATTGTTTTTGATGAACCTGTAAAAGGATGTTTGCTCGGCAAAAATATCAGTTTCAATCAATTTATATAGCTGATATTCTTTATCATACATGTGGGTAAGGGCATTAAATAATTTCAAATATTCATCAGAAATTTTCTTGGAAATATAAAAATGCTGCACAATCGACAAATGCGTGGTATAAGCTTGGGAACTATTTTTAAACATGGAACGAACATACCCGGCCCCGGCATCTGAATAAACTATAGCGTCAAGCTCTCCGTCTGCAAAGGCGTTAAGAAAATCATCAGTATAGTCATAAAAAACTATTTCATCATCGTCGTTAGCAAAACCCTTTGTCAGATTGTTTATGTGAAGGTATTTATGTACCCCAACTCTAGCTTTTTGGGTGTAGAGATCGAACTTCTTAATATCATTGCGAATGCTTATTCCTAAAGCTTCTTCAGCATAAGCATCTGTTGCGTCATAATATTTATTGATATAATTTATATCTCCAATAACCGGGATGATTATATCGAAATTGCTATGATCATCCGTAATAAGGTCGTATGATGTATAGTTTAGGGTAAAGTCATATTCTTCAGCCAAAAAGTTCATCAGACGAACAACGCTACCGGCCGGCTTACCATTTTCATCTTCATATTGAAAAGGCTGATGGCTGCGGTTATAACCAACTGAAAAGGTTTTTCCTTTCAATTTTTCAGCTTCTTGGGGAGTTAAATTTCGATAATTGATTAGAGGTGATTTCCCCTCATTGTAGAAACCTTCCGTGGTGATATAGTGACTAATTTCAGCGTTAATTTTTTCAACAAGTTCGCTATCTCCAATATTACCAACTAAATATAGACTTTCCAGCCCCAGGTTTAACACAGGATAAAATTCAGATTCCGCACCGACCTCTGTGTTTACGATATAAAAATCTGCTTCCACTTCAGTGTAATGCTCAGGGTCTCCATAAACATAATTTACCGAAATATTATTTTCTTTTAAATAGGTGTTTAAAAGAAAATTACCATAATTGTTCCAATGGGTAGCAACGGTTTTTCCTTCTATCGCATTTATATCACCGTAAAAAATACCTTTATTGGTATTGGTTGATAAACTGTGGCGAGTGAAACCAATAGCCCTTAATAGAGAATTCGAATTAGAATTGGTCACAAATTTGTGGTTTGCAGTGCTCACGCCGACAATGGCCACTTCGTTAGGGGCAAGGGAGTTGTCGCGTCTTGGCTCTTTTAGAAACTCTATTTCATAGTCAATTGCCGAACGTTCACTTATAGCATCAAGTAAGCCTTTGACATAATTAGTTATGGAATCATCTTCGTCTATTGCGACAGTTGATGGATAAAATATAACTTTTATTTTGTCGCTATCTGTAGTGTTTGCATAGGTATAAGTTGCTACCATTAAAACAGTGAAAAGGGATAGCAGAAGACTTCTGTATAAATATTTCTTATGAAGAAAAATCATAGCCTTTTCTCCTTTTCTAAAAGATGTAACTGTTACAGTTTATAAAACTTATTCAACATATTCTAAAATATCATTAAGTAAATTGGCAAACTTAACTAAATTAATATCAGATTTCATATGCAAGAAAAGAAGATTTTTCGGAGCATAAATAAAAATGCCGTTTTCCGGATAATTATAAGACATCTCTTTTCTATACTCTATTTTTTCTATCTCTTGATAGGTTAAGCGAATTGGGTTTTTATTTTTTATTTTGCAATAAAGGCTGTCTTCGGTCAGAATTAATTTTTGGCCTCCAAGCCCGTAAAGCATGCTGCTGTCATAAGCAAAAATAATATCATTGGCTTGTATTTTAAAACTTTTAAAATCTTCAACCAGATGCTTTTTGTTTTTGATAGGGAGGTCTGCCCCACTATAACAGTTTTTATGAAAAGTTTTGGCAAAGGAATTCAAAATAAGTTTTTTAATAAATTCCTTAAGTTCTTTGCCAGATTCCACCTCATCTTCTTTTATGCTTACGGGCTCACTCTTTTGGGATTCTCGCTTTGTAAGCTCTGCCCCGGATGACAATAGACTATTTAAGTATTTTTGCTCGGGCTCTTTATTAGAAGCATTGTCGCTTGCATTTTGAGTGCGCTTGGTAACATTTCCTTCAGCGCTGTCGCCTTTTATGACCGGGCGACTGCTTTCGGCAATGTTTTTTGTTTCAATATTTTTTGTCTCAATGCTTCTCGACCCCGAACTTTTTGTCTCAACATTTTTCGGCCCAGCACTTTTCGGCCCAGCACTTTTCGTTTCAACTTTTTCTGGGTCAATGTTGCTACGATTTTGGGTTATTCCGTTTGTTTTGGTGTTATTTGGTTTCCCCTCGTTAAAGTTGTTCTTTATTTCCCCTTGGGCTTCTTCAGTTTGAGCTTCTTCAGTTTGGATTTCTTCGGTTTTTTCGAAGTCGTTGACGCTATCTTTGACCGTATCAATTTCGGTATGATCATAAATGAGGCCAATCATCTTTTTGCTCAAATCGCTTAATAAATGGCCTTTTTCTTTTTTTTCTTTGGAGTAAGCCAAAGCATTTTTGCCATTTTTATCGCATAAACTAATATCGGCCTTTAAGCTATATAACTTTTCGACTATATTGTTATGCCCATTTTCAATCGCATACATAAGCGCTGTTTTTTTATTATTATCAGCTGAGTTAACATTGGCTCCCTTTTGAATAAGATAAACAACAATGTCAATATGCCCGAGGGTTGCGGCATGGATAAGAGCATCGCAACTGTTGGCGTCTCGCACTAAAATGTCAGCTCCGCGCTCCACTAGAGCTTTCACCGGTTCCAATTTGCCGGATTCAACTGCATACATAAGTGCGGTATGCCTTTTTTCAGTGAGTAGGTTAATATCTGCTTTATAATCCAGCAAAAGATTTATTGCTTTCAGATCATTGTTAAAGCTGGCGCGCATAAGGGCCGCACCGTTTCTTTTGCCAATGATATTGGAATTAGCTCCATACAACAGAAGAAGCTCCATGGCTTCATGATTTTTTTTAAGGGTGGCAAAAGCTAAAGCTGTCCGATTTTCGTTGTCGTAGGCGTTAACATTGGCTCCGTTTTTCAAGAGCATTTTCATAATACCGAGGTCGCCGCGAATAGTGGCAAAAATAAGAGCGGTGGTCATCTCTATGTTGGTATCATTGATGGCGACTCCATGTTGCAGAAGTAAATCAACAAGCTGAATCTTGCCGCTCTCCGTAGCATAAATAAGTGCGGTGTTACCTGCTTTATCCGCTAAATTAATGTTTGCTCCTGCCCCCAATAGCATTTTTACTTCTTCGATATTTCCGTTGCCGGCCGCCCGCATCAGAGAGCTTACCTTTCTATAATCCAGGGCATCGACATTGGCCTTATGGGCCAGGAGTAAAGCTAAGATTTCTGAGTTGGCCAGTTCGGAAGCAAGGGCCAGTGCCGTGGCTCCCTTGTTGTTTTTTGCCTCCAGGTCAACCCCTTTTGTTAAAAGCTCTTTAACGGCTGCCACATTTTTTTCGACAATAGCCTCCATTAGGGGGGTGTAGCCATCTTTCGACCTTTTGGGGGCGGGCTGAGACCTCTTAAGCTCTTTTTCGACCGGCGATTGTTCACCGGTTAAAAACTTTGTTAAAATGTCTACAATTTTTAAATGGTTATGCTGTTTTGCGTAAAATATAGGGGGATTGTCGGCTTTGTCTTTAGTCTGTGGGTTGGCTCCGTTAGTCAAGAGTGTTTCCACCGACTGAAAATTTCCTTTGACGACAGCTAATAGTAAGGCTGTTTCCCCATTTTTATTTAGCGCCTCAATCTCGGCTTCGGCTTTTAGTAAACTTTCAATAACTGCCCGTTGATCTGTTGAGGCCGCCAGATGCAAAGCTGTAGAATTTTCATTGTCTTTTCCGTTAACTTCGGCGTCAAAAGAAAGCAAAAGATCGACAATTGCTAAATCACCGTAAGAAGAGGCATAATGCAGGGGCATTTTCCCCATTTTATCTCGTTTATTTGCGTCGGCACTGTTTTTTAAAAGGCACTCCGCTATTTCTGTATTTTGATTTAAGACGGCATAAAAAAGTGCCGAATGACCGTTTACGTCAATATCTTCAAGGTCAGCCCCAAGGGTTAAAAGTAATTCTACTGCGTCAAGGTGGCCATTTTCCACAGCTAACATCAGAGATGTTTTATTTTCATGGTCACTGGCCTTCAGATTTGCGCCATTGTCGCAAAGGAACTGAATTACCTCATTGTGCCCTTGGGCCGAGGCATGCATGTTAGGTGTTTTGCCGTCATTGTCTTGTGCCTCAAGTTTCGCCCCGAACGAGGCCAGCACTTTGACACAATCTAAACACCCACTGGCGCAAGCATCCATAAGCGGTGTCGTATTATTAATTGAAGTGGTCGCCTCAACATCAGCACCTGCCGCAACAAGTGCTTGGAGCGATTCCAAATCTCCATTATGGGCTGCCACGGCCAGAGGTGTGCGGTCGTTTTCATCTTTCACCTCAATATCAGAGCCGGCCTTTAATAAAGCTTTTACAATTTCGGGGTGCGAGTGTGAGGTGGCGTAAAGCAAAGCACTTTTGTGCTCAGCATCTGTTTCTTCAAGGTTGGCTTTGTATTTCAACAACAAATTGGTTGCGGCCACATCGTTGTTAATAGAGGCGATAATAAGCGGCGTTTGCCCTTTATTGTTTTTTTTATCAACATCAACGCCATGTTCCAGCAAACATTCCATTATATCAAGCTTGCCGTAAGCACAAGCATAGGCCAAAGCGTTATTGCCATCGCTGAAAGTGGAATTTATATCGAAACCTTCCTTATACGCTTTCTTAAGAGCGTTTAAATCAAACTGCATAAGGGCGGTCAAAAATTTTTGTTCTTTTAAGTCCATTTTAACCTCAGCTGGCTTTTATTACTTTTTTGCCCGGCGACAAGATGGCGCTTTCGCTTTTTTGATGACACCATTTAAAAAACGCTAATAAATCAACGCTTCTTTAAATTTGAAAAGTTTTATTTTCTTTAATTTGCTCTAAAAAATCCATAGCTTCTTGCGGTTTGGCGAAGAAATAACCTTGGGCCAAATCACATTCTAAGCCTCGCAACCAGTGGGCTTGCTCTGCTGTCTCAACGCCTTCGGCCACAACTTGCATCTGTAGGTCTTTTGCCATTTTTATGGCATCTTCCATGATGATTTTGCCGCGGTCGTTATTTACAGAGGAATCTAAAAAGGCTTTGTCCAGCTTTAAAATATCAGCCGGCATATTGGCCAAGCGATTGAGTGAAGAAGTGCCTGCCCCGAAAGCATTCCAATGCGTATTTTGCTGCTTTGAAAGTTTTGATTCAAAGTTGCTTCGCGGGGAGCGGCAAGCATGAGTGGCAAGGAGAAGTATTCTTCGGTAATGCGATAGTTCTCTCTTTCCACACCATAATCGCCGAGCAAAGAAATTAAGAAATCATAGCCTTGATGATCACCTGGCGATTCGTTTAAGGAATAGGGGAAATAAATTACGTTAAAATTATAGCGCTGGGCTAAAATATTTAATATTTCAACTGCCACACCATCGGCTTCGCCTTGCGCATTTGTATAGAGCAAAGGGGTGTGCCCCTGCGTGTATCCCACGGTGAAAGTTTTGTTGGTCAAAAGTTCTTTTTCGGCAGCAGTTAAATCGCGGAGAATGAGCCTGGAGTTATAATATTTTAAATATAATTGGTGTTCTAAGACCGGGGATGTCGCAAGCACATCTTGCAGGGCAGTAAGTATGCTTTCACTTAAAATTTCCTGCCCGGGCCTATGAGCTAAGTAGTAATTATATTTGCCTAAGTTAATGACGCTGTTATAGTTTTGAAAATGGTTGCTCATAGACGAGATTAAATAGTAATCAGCTTCTAAATTAAAATAATTTTGTAAGGTGGCTTCTCTTAGGTAAGTTATGTTAATATTATGAGTTTTGCAGTAAGCATCCAGTATTGGTTCTAAAGGGCTACCGGGAAAAGAGGCTACTGTTTTGCCGTCTATTTGTTTGGGGTCTTCATAGAAGGCATAATCTTCCCCTTTTTTAACAAGTAAAGCGTGAGGTTGAACAATAGGCTCTTTGCTGTAGGCGAGGTTATATTGCGTGCTTGGCCTTTTCATTATAGGCACAATAATATCAACCTCAAAGCTGTTAAGGGCGTTAATGAGGGTAGCCCCGTCATCATAGGGGTGATATTCAAAATTATAAGACGAAAACGATTCAGCCCGTTCCAGAAGTTGGAAAGTATAGCCGCGAGCGCTGGCGGTTTCCAACGTTTGGGAAAAACCATAGCCTGGGACATAGCCTATTTTAATTATGGGCTTAGAGTTGGGCTCGGCATATAACTGAATTGGTAATAAAATAATAAAAAGTAAACAATAATAAAAAGCAATTTTTTTTAGCATGATACACCTCAGAAATAAAGAATTTTTATAAAAGGCAATACGCTAAATCAATGCTATGAAAGCATGTTCATGAAAACTGGATTTTTTGTTGTTTTGCAAAGGCTTCGCTTGTTTTTAAAAGCGCGAATATTAGACATACAGAACAAAAACAAGTGACAATCGACAAAGAGAGAAGCAAAAAGTTATTTATGTGAACCGGCTTTAGACTAAAAACAAATATTCCGCCATCAGTGGCGGTAATTAAAACTTCGGCTCAAGCTTTGCGCTTGAGCTATAGAGCTGAATGGCTCATCAAATTCACAGTTTAATAACTTATTTTAGTAACACTTTAAATTTATACCAGCTCACCCTTTGAAGTCAAGCAAAAAAAGTCCCTTGTTTCTTTTTTTTGTTTGATGCAAATCAGAAATTAATGTGCTATATTAAATGATTATCGGCTGTTGGGGCGTGCCATTCGAACTTGCCACCCCTGACATAAATGGAATATGAGCTGGTTTTTTGGAGATAACTAAGGTATAATATTTAAAACTATGAGATGCCCTCGTAGCTCAGTTAGGATAGAGCACAGGATTCCTAATCCTGGTGTCGGACGTTCGAGTCGTCTCGGGGGCACCAAATCTTCCGCTAAGTAAACCTTAACTTCAAGTACACATCAAGAATAGACACCAGATATGAGGGTATCAAACTTTCATGTCTTGGGTTAATTGCATTCGATATGGTAAATTTTCAACAGGGTGTTACCTTTGGGTATACTCCCTAGAGACAATATATCATAAAACTCTGTCGTTGTGCAAAATATTTTTTAGAACTAGCGTTCTTAGAATTTTTTTGCATGTTTCGTGGATAGTAAAAACTTTAGGTGAATCCCACATGGGGGATTTTACCAACTTAAAAGGCACTTCCAGCCTCACCAAGGCTGGAAGTGCCTTTTGTATTTTAAAAAGAAAGGTGATTTTAAAAAAGTAACTCCATAAAGTAAAAGCCTCAGAATGCCAGTTCTGAGGCCCTGAAAAGATGCTTGCGCAATCTCCAAACTTGTAAGGAAAGTATACCTTTTAAAAAGTTGGTTGTCAAGCGTTATGGAGTTATTTTACCCAAATCCTAGAAAAGAAAGGTAAAAAATGAACGCAAAACAACTGGCTCTCACTTTCAATCCCGGAGATTTTACCGTGCCCAAAGATTTTTTGGATACCAACTTGTCTGCCCCGGCGAAATTGTTCTACACCGTGTTGGCTACCTGTAGCGGTGGGCGAGATTACGCTTGGCCTTCGCAAGAATATTTAGCCGAAAAGCTGAAAGTTCACGTGCGGACAATTCAACGCTATCTCAAAGAACTGGTGGACTCTGGATTGATTGCCAAGGGGAAAAAATTCATCAAAGGGCAAGTGCGGAACATCTATCATTTTCTGACCAAAAACGGTTCAGATTCTTACGAAAAAACCGAAACGACAAATTTGTCGTTTCGGTCTGTTTCCGGGCAAAAAAATTTACCCCCCGATACGACAAATTGTTCCGACCAACACGACACACCTGTCGCGCCCTATATAGATGAAGAGCTATTAAGGGAAGAAAATAAAATCCCCCCTACCCCCCGGGCGGAGAATGAAACCCGAACGGGGCTAGCAGCTCCAATCTTAGCCGATGGGGGTGGGGATAAAAATTTTGCCGAAGAGGAAAAATCCGAAGCTGCGGCAACTTTGGAAGCTCAAGAATGGACGGCGGCTAAAAAAATCTTGGCTGAAGAATTATCCAACGGCAACTTTGAAGCTTGGATTGCTCCCCTACTTTTTGAAAAGACCGAAACAGGAGCAGTCTTGCGTGTCCCTAATAAATTTTTTCAAAACTGGCTATCAGAACACTACGGCCAAAAATTATCAGAGGCTTTGAAAGCTGTTGGTATCCTTTCGTTCAAATTTGAATTAATGACCGGGGTTCAGCAAGAAGAGTTTGAAAATAAAAGCAAAATAAAAAAGTTAAGAGAAATGCCAAAAAATCCACAGCTTGTCACCATCGACCCGGACAATCTTTCGCCGCTTGATCAATTTCAAAAGCTTTATGAAGTTTACCCTCGCAAAGAACGCTTTGGCCGCGCCCGTGACCTTTTTTTGCAGCTCAAAGGCCAAGGTGTAATTTCAGAAGTTTCAGAGCTAATTCAGGCGGCCCGAACTCAAGCTCGAAACAAAGAATCTTGGCAGCGAGAAGGCGGTCGCTTTATCCCCCAGCTCCACCGGTGGTTGGCTGAATCTAGGTGGAATGACTAAAGGAGGAGTAACAATGTTAGAGCAAAAAAAATTAGACAATGGTGCAGAAGATTCTATTTCTTTAGAACAGCTAAAAAATCTTCAAGTGGCGATATGTGGACAGAAAAGAAAACTGCCATACGGGGAGGGGAAAGTGGAATTTTTGGCCTCGCTGGAAACGGTGAAAAAACTTCAAAGAGCGGGCTACTGCGGTCGGGCCATTTATCGGCGATTGGCCACCGAAGGGGCCATAACCATGTCGTATAGGTCATTTATCACTTACTTAAGTCGGCTTGACACTCATATCAAAAGAGGCCAACGAAAACAAAGTAGCATTAAAGCGGAACCAAGTTCGGTTAAACCTCAATTAATACGCAATGCCTCAGGCTCACCTCAGGCCCCTCAAGGGGTGGTGCTTAAGCCTGTTCCGGCAGTCAACACGCCAAAAGGAAATGGAAACGTCATTGATGGCCGGAATATGTTTTCGCAACTTGTCGGGGAAAGCAAGGAATTTTTAGAAACTAATACACAGTCGGAAGACATTTAAGGAGGATTTATGGGAGCAACTATCCATTTAGTTTTACAGAAAAAAGGTGGGGCCGGGAAATCGCTTATTTCCAGTGCCTTTTACCAATACTTACTCACAAACGGTCACAGCGTGATGGGCATTGACACCGACCCGTCTAATAAGACTTTTGCCAAATATAAGGCATTGAAAATTGTAGAATTTGAGCTCTTGGGGTCGGATAAAAAGGTGGATGCCCGTATGTTCGACACCATGCTGGAAGCTATTTACAAACTGCCGGAGGGTTCCCATGTGGTCATCGACAGCGGGGCTTCCTGTTTTCACGATTTAGTTTCCTATTTCGTTGAGAGCAATGCCTTGACCATGCTCCAAGAACATGGCCACGAACCTTATTTTCACATTCCCATAATTGGTGGTAGTGGCGTGACTTTTTCCGCTGAATGTTTTGGCGAGCTGGCCGAGACTTTCCCAAGCATCCCCATTTACGTTTGGAAAAATTATTACTTTGGCGAAATTTCCTTTAGAAATAAGCCATTTGACGAATTTGACGTATACGAAAATTTCAAAGCTCGGGTGGAAGGCATTGTGGAAATTCCCCATCGGAACCCCGTCACTTTTGGCAAGGACATTGAGATTATGCAAGCTCAAGGTATGACTTATGACGAAATCATCACCTCGGCGACTATGCCGCTCATGACTCGCCAACGCATGAAAACCTTTTGGAATGAAATCTCCGCCGCCATTGGCAATTCAATGGTGTTCTGATGAGCACGGCAGAAATGGCGGCCTTGGACGCAGAAGAAAACCAAGAATTAGCCGAAAAAGATGATTTTTCAGCTGAAACTCCGCTTGAAGAACCACTCTCTTTTTTGCCGGACGCTCCACAATTGCCAGATAAGGGCCTTAGCTATGAAGACATTCAGCTCATGCTGGCCGAAAAGCACAAAGTCATGATGAAGGGCGAAGAGCCGGTAATGATGATTGTGTCCATCATGAATGTTTTTCTCTTGGAATTAGAAGAACTTCACAAACAGCATAACGACGCCGTAGCAAAAATTATGGTGGGCCAAACGCAAAATTATGTGGAGGAATTTAGAAAAACGACGGCATCGTTTAACGAGACTGTGGCCAACACTTCGGTGGAAGCAATCCGCAATATTTTTGATAGTCATTCGGCGGCCTTAAATGCTTCTCGCATTAATAATAGGTGGTGTGCGGCCATTGTCGCCGCCAGTGCTTTAGCCAATATTATTGTTTTGACGTTGACGTGAGGGGCAAAAATGAACAACTACATCGTCCCCAAAGATAATGGCAACACCGGGCGAGATATGCTTTTGGAAAGTATTTCTCTCAACTTGGGGGAACACGTTTTGGAGGCCCTGAAAAATCCCGATGTCATTGAAATTATGCTCAATCCGGACGGCAGTTTGTGGATTGATAAGTTTGGCGAAGGTATGAGCAAAATTGGTGTCATTTCACCGGAGTACGCCGAACTTGCCATCAGTTTCATTGCCGGGACTCTGAAAGTGGAAGCGGGCCGCGAATCGCCCATCGTGGAGGGTGAATTACCGCTCGACAGCTCTCGCTTTGAGGGATTGCTTCCGCCAGTGGTGCCGCGCCCCACTTTCAGTATTCGTAAAAAACCATCTAAAATCTACACCTTTGATGACTATGTCACCGCCGGGAATCTGTCTTCGGAGGCCAAAGAAATTTTAGAAGAGGCGGTCGTCAACCATAAAAATATTTTAGTGGCCGGGGGTACGGGCTCGGGCAAAACGACTTTCGTCAATGCGGTCATCGAGGCGGTGGCTCGCCTAACCCCGGAAGACCGTTTGGTCATCATTGAAGATACCACCGAACTTCAACCAAAAAGTCCCAACGTGGTGCAAATGCGCTCCAATGTTACAACCACCATGCAGGATTTGCTGGTGGCCACTTTGCGCTTGCGACCCGACCGCATCATGGTAGGCGAAGTGCGGCGAGGGCTCCCGGCTTTGACGCTAACTAATTCCTGGAACACGGGCCACGAAGGAGGCGTGGCCACGGTTCATGCCAACAGCGCGCCCGAAGCTCTGGACAGGCTCGAGGAGCTCATCACGATGGACAACTACACCCCGGTGAAAAAATCGCTAGCTCGGGCAGTCAACTATGTGGTTTTTATGAAGAAAACCGTTGGCATTCGCCGAGTTACGGAGATTATGACCGTAGATTATGACGAAACCAGACAGGACTACATCTTTAATTGGAAATACAACTACCAATCGGCCTGCGCCGCTTAAAAGGAGCTTGGAATGAAAAAATTATCCTTTAGTTTATTGAGTTTAGCTGTCTTTTTACTTTTGCCCGACCTTGCGCTTGCTTCCGGCATCGGGCAATTCACCGCACCCTTAGAAGCTGTTCAAAACACTCTCACAGGCCCGGCAGGTAAGGCCATCTCCATTTTCGCCATGGCCTTGTGCGGCATTATTTTTATCATCAAACGTGACGACTTGACCGGCGGCTTCCAACTTCTTTTAGGTGTCGTTTTCGGTATCAGCTTCATCGCCTTCGCCGGGGGCATTGTCGGCAACCTCTTCACCTTCAGTGGGGCGGTCATATGAGAGAAATCTTCCACCGCTCGCTTCATCGGCGCACGACAGTTCTTGGCGGTGACCGTGAACTCGTCATGTTTTCGGCGCTCCTGTGCTTGCTCACGGCACTGGGTGGCCTCAACCTCATTTCGGCGGCTTTGAGCCTCGCTTTTTGGCTTGCCGCCCTCTATTGGTTCCGTCGCTGGCACAAAATCGATCCGCTCTTGCGCCACGTTTGGTTGCGGCAACGTAGTCAGCAAGATTTTTACCCAGCCAAAACAAGCGTTTGGCACAAGGCAAAACCGACCACTTGTTGGCGAAAGGTCAAATAATGTTAAGCCTGAAAATTTTCCGCAATGATAAAAAAGGCTTGCCGGAACTTCTGCCCTATCTATTTTTGATTGCCCCCGGAATCGTGGCCAACAAAGACGGCTCTTTGACGGCGGCTTGGGAGTTTTGGGGCGCAGACACGGCCTCTTCCACCGAAGAGGAGCGAGATTACATCGCCCATCAAGTCAATCAAGCGTTTATGCTTTTGGGTAGCGGTTGGATGGTTCACGTGGACGCTGTGCGCCGTCCGGCCACGACCTACCCGGAAGCGGCTCGGTCTCATTTCCCGGACAAAGTGTCTGAAATGATTGATGAAGAACGCCGCCAATTTTTCAGCCAAGACAGTTGTTTTGAGACGCACACGGTGCTCAGTTTGACTTACAAACCAAGCCAGCATTTGGCTGAGAAAATGGCCACGCAAGATAACACGGTCGAGAAAATTTTGGCTAAATTCAAAAATGACGTGCGCAATTTTGAGTCCATCTTGTCGGGTGTTCTCCAGTTGGAAAGGCTGACCGAATATGAGGACGAAAACGAACACGGGCAAGTCCACCTTTATTCGGCCTTGCTTTCCTACCTTCAGCAGTGCTTGACCGGGGATTTTCACCCAGGTCTAGTGCCGCGCCCTTGCCCCATGTTTTTAGACGGGATTCTTGGCGGCCAAGATTTAGTTGGCGGCAATGAACCGTCTTTGGGGGGCAAGCATTTTGTGGTGGTTTCCATTGACGGTTTTCCCGGCGAGTCTTATCCGTCTGTTTTGGAACTTTTGTCCGGCTTGCCGTTAAATTATCGGTATAGCACACGATTCATTTTGAAAGATGAAGTTGACGCCATTCGGGAAATAGAGGAGGCCCGTAAAGGTTGGTCACAACAAGCCATTGGTTTCTTTGATAAATACTTCAAAAATCCCAACCCCAAAATCAATCGTGACGCCGCTTTTATGGCCGAAGACGCTGAACGAGCCAAAGCTGGCGCCCAAAGCGGTTTAATCAGCTTTGGCAACATCAGTAGCACTATAATTTTAAGGCATTCTGACCGGGAAGTTTTAGAGGAGCAAGCAAAGTACATTAAAGGCATTTTGCCCGGCCTCGGCTATGCTGGACGAATTGAAACGGTCAACTGCGTGGAAGCTTGGTTGGGCTCCCACCCGGGCAACTGGTACGCCAACGTGCGCCGCCCGGTGGTCAGCACCATGAACCTAACCCACATGTTGCCGCTGGCCAGCATTTGGGCCGGGGAGCCGGAATGCCCTTGCCCGTTTTATCCGCCGGAATCACCACCTTTGATGATTTGCACCACCGATGGCAGTACCCCTTTTCGTTTTAACCTCCATGTTGGCGATTTGGGGCACACCATGATTCTTGGCCCTACCGGGGGTGGCAAATCTACTTTGCTGGCCCTCATTTGTGCTCAATTCCGCCGCTACCCGGGGGCGCAAATTTTCGCCTTTGATAAGGGAATGAGTATGTTCCCCATCTGCCTCGCCACGGGCGGCACGCATTACGATATTGGCGGTAGCTCTGCCCTAAATTTTGCGCCTCTTCAGAACATTGATGAATCGGACGCCGAACTGGCTTGGGCGTGCGATTGGTTGGACGGACTTTACACAGTCCAAGGGACGATGTTAACGCCGGAGGAACGAGAAATTTTGTCTAGCCAAGTGTCGAAGCTAAAAAATAATCCTAAAGATAGACGTAACTTAGCTTTGCTCAAAACCATCATGCCGCCGCGCTCTCCCCTCCAAGCAGGGCTTTCCCACTATTGTGACCAAGGGCCGCTGGCTTCTTTGCTAGACGCCACTTCTGACAATTTTTCTTTCAGTGATTTTTTGGTGTTCGAAATCGAAGAGCTTATGAAAATGGGCGAGAAAAACATGGTTCCCGTTTTGCTCTATCTCTTCCATAAGATTGAAAAATCTCTGGACGGACGGCCCAGCTTATTGGTGTTAGATGAAGCTTGGCTCATGCTCGGCAACCCCGTTTTCAAGGCCAAAATCCGTGAGTGGCTCAAAGTCATGCGAAAGGCAAATTGCGCCGTTGTGCTTGCCACGCAAAGTTTGTCGGACGCTTCCCGGTCGGACATTTTAGACGTTTTGGCTGAATCATGCCCAACTAAAATTTTTCTCCCCAACGACCAAGCAGGCAACGAAAATCAACGGGGGCAATACGTTTCCATGGGGTTAAATTCACTGCAAATTGAGCTAATTACCCAAGCCAGACGGAAGCAAGATTATTATGTGGTCAGCTCCGGGAATCAAAGGCGCATGATGCAATTAGCTTTAAAGGAGTGCCCCAAAACGCTGGCATTAACCGGGACTTCCGGCCGGGAAGATATACTGGAAATTAAAGAATATATTGAAGTTTTTAATGAAAATTGGGTTGAGCATTGGCTCAACGACAAGCTTAAATCAAAGGAGAAATGATGAAAAAAGATTTTTTGATAAGTTTAATGGTGGTGACGGGACTCTGTCTGACCAATCCGGCGCAAGCCATGGTCGTCACTTGCACAAATTGCAGTGACGTTTGGACGCAAGCGGCTGAACGGGTTACAAATTTGGAGCAACTCCAACAAATGATTTCGCAATATAACGAGATGATAAAGCAGACTCAACAGCAAATCGAGCTGGTTAAAAACAACATTCAGCAATATGAAAACATGGTTAAAAATACGCTTAATCTGCCGCAAAACTTGCTCAATGAAATGAAGGGCGAATTTAGCAAACTAGCTAATTTGACTAACACTTTGAGCTCTATTAAAGGTGACGTGTTGGCCACAGGCGAGGTTTTTGACCAAGTTTACCCGGGGCTTGATTTACTGAAAAATATGCCCGGTGGGGCTGACGGCTTGAACATGAATGAAATGTGGGAGGAATGGTCGAAGGAAGTGGACGAAGCGGCCCGGGCTACTTTCCAGCTGACAGGCAGTCAACTGAAAGATATTGCAGATAGTTCTGCCGCTCTGGACAGCCATTTGGAAAGCTTGCTCAGCACTCCCGAGGGCCAAATGCAGGCGCTTCAGTCCGGCAATTCGTTGGCCGCCATTCAGGTGGACGAATTGCGCCAACTGCGAACGCTCATGGCCGTGAGCATTCAGGCGACCACCCAAATGTCCATGAAAAACGAGAAAAAAGAGCAGGCCACAAACGCATTACTTGATGAAATCTTTGACGTAACCGGCATGTAACCACCTTAAATGAGGCGATAAAATGTTTTCGCACAAAATAGTTTACACATTTTTAGCGGCGGCCTTCGTTTGGTTTTTTGGCGGCCAAGAACTCTTGGAACAAGATTTGTTAGCCCAAGGGCTCAGCCAACCTACTCATATCATGGACAAATATGTTGCCGAAACGGGCTCTTGGTGGCCGAAACTCCGCAACATGGCCTTGGATATTTTCCAAATTTGCTTAACCATTGAGATTGTTTTGTTTGGGGTGCGAATGGCCCTCCAGCAAAGCAATGTCGGCGAAATCTTTGGTCAATTTATGACTTTGCTTCTTTTTGCCGCCTTCATTTACACGGTCATTACCAACTATGAAGATTGGGCGGAAATTGTGGCGCTCACCGGGCTTGAAGACGCCGTTTACAGCCTCACGGGCAACAGCATTTCGGCAGATGCCCCGTGGGAATTTACCAAGAAATTGTGGAGTTTAAGCTATAAAGTCATGGGCAACGTCAGCGTCTGGAGTGACCATTTCATCTCGGCGCAACTTTACGGCGTTTCGGTTTTGCTGTTAATAATCGCCTTCTTTTTCCTTTGCGCTCTTCTCATTTTGGCCAAATGTGAATTTTACATCGTGGCCAACGCCGGGGTTTTGCTCATTGGTTTGGGCGGCTCCCGAATTTTCAAAGATTACGCCGTGAACGTGATGCGCTACGTCCTTTCCATCGGTCTTAAAGTGTTTGTAATACAACTAATTTTCAATCTCGGCTTGGCAATGCTTGACGGCGCCATCAACAGCGTCTTGGGTGTGACGGTTGACGGAGCGGAGGCCATTCGCTGGGGCGATTTGCTTTGGCTGACTTTGCAAATGGCTATCTTAATTGTTTTGGCGATGGCGCTCCCCGACAAGTGCGCCGGGCTCGTCAACGGCTCATCCATTGGCGGTGGCAACCCTCTTGCCTCTGCCGCCATGTCTGTGGGGAGCATGGCCGTGGGGGCGGCCAGCAGTGCGGCTACCGGGGGGCTAAGTTTGGCGGCCTCCGGTGCAGGGGCCGTGCGTGATGCCTACACGGTAGCCAAAGGTCAAGGAGCTGGCGGAGTTGGCGGCATGGCCGCCGGTATGGCCAAGGCCATGTGGGAGGTCCGGGGCGAAGCCAAGCAAGCCGGGGAGCAACAGCAACTCCAAAGTCACCCGGGAAGCATGACAAAGCAGTTGCGTTCGCAAGCTAACGCCATCAAAGCCGCCAGAAAAATAAAATAAGGAAGTGAATAATGAAAAATACCTATGAAAGCCCGTACTTACAGGCTAAGCATGAATGGTTCGAGAGCGTCGGCCCGGCGGTAAAATCCGCCGCTCAATGGAGACTGGTCGCACTCGTTACTTTGGTTTTGGCCATGCTCTCGCTTGTCGGCAACGTGGTTCAAGCCTCCAAAGAAAAGGTCGTCCCCTACATCGTGGCCGTGGACGAAGTGCGGGGGCAGGCTCGGGCCATTCAGCTGGCCGAATCACCGGCGACCGTGCCTAACTCATTGATTCAATACACAATTAAAGAGGTCATAAAAAATTGGCGCACGGTCACCCTTGATTTCAAATTGCGTGACACCATGTCGGACGATTTGGCGGCGGCGGTGCGTGGCGCGGCCATCGGCACCTTGACGGAATGGTTCGCCGTCAATCCGCCCGTGGTGCGAGCTCGTGACGGCTATCTCGTGTCAGTGGAAATTGGCGGCGTACCGCTCCCGGTGTCGCCAACCTCTTGGCGCGTGGAATGGACGGAAACGACCCGTGACCACAGCGGCACCACCATTAATATAGTTCGCTACGAGGCGACCGTCACCGTGGCCATAAATCCGCCGACCACTGAAGCGGCTATTCTGCGCAACCCCGGCGGCGTGTTCATTACCGACCTGTCGTTCGGCACCATCTTAACTAACTGAAATAACGGAGTAACCCGTGACTAAAAAATTTTTCCTGAAATTCGCCTTTCTTGTGTTTGTTGGAGGTTATGCGCCCCAACATGTTGTAGCCGATAACCTTGCGCCGGAATTAGCGCACCTCAGCACCCAAGAGGAAGAGGCGTTGCGCTTGGCCTCTGAGTGGTCAAATCACCCGATCAAGCCCATTCGCACGGGCGGCGGTAAGGTCGTTTTTGTGCATGGGGCAAGCTTGCCGACCATTGTCGGCACCCCCATGCAAATCACTGATATTGAGCTGGAACCTGGTGAAAATATTAACGAACTTCTGGTCGGCGATTCCGCCCGCTGGCTGGTTGAGCAAGGCCAAGCCGGGAACACGGCCCATATTTTCATAAAACCCATGGACATCGGGCTTTCCACGTCAATGGCCATCACCACCGACCGCCGGGTTTACCATTTAAGACTGGTGTCGCGTGAATCGGGGCATACTCCGTATGTCGGGTTTTTGTATGGTCACCAGCTTCATGCCATTGCGGCAGAGGCAACCCGTGAAAAGCGGTGGAACTCAGCCACGCTTGACGAAGGACAGGCAGTTGCTGACCTTTCGGCCCTTGACTTTAACTACGAGGTGCAAGGGCGGGCCAGCTGGCGGCCGGAACGGGTTTACAACGATGGGCGGCAGACGTTCATTCGCTTGCCGGAATCGGCGGCCAAAAAAGATGTGCCGATACTTTTGGCCCTGCAAAATGACCAAGAACAAATGATTAATTATCGAGTTCGCAACAATACTTTTGAGGTGGACGGCCTCTTTGAAGAGCTGGTTTTAATTTCCGGGGTGGGCAGCGACCAAGAACGAATTGACGTTAGGAGAGTAGTAAAATGACGAAAAAACTTTTCTTTTTACTGATTGCCTCTGCCTTATTAGTCGGTTGCGCCTCTTCTGGCAAAAATTTTAGTCGAGGTTTGACGCCATCGTATGCGGTCACCGAAAAAGATGGGCCGCTTGCCATTGTGGCAGCGGATTTAGCCAATACTTTGGTCGGCGCATTTCCACCGGGACACACTAAAATTTATCTGAATGATTCCAAGAGTATACTGGGAGAAATGTTAGAAAATGCCTTGCGTTCCAGAGGCTTCACGCTGGTGCAACTCCCCGATGGAAATAATATTCCGGCTGACGTTTTAGCGATTTCTTATGTATTTGACCGCTTGGGTGAAACTTCTCGCTACTCCCAGCTTTCCTTGGCCGATAACTCCGGCAAAGTTGTTGTCATTACTCGTACTTGGCGGCTAGTTGACGAAGAAACTTTGCTCCCGGAAGCGTCCACCACCACCATTAAAGGGGGCCAGTGATGTCGTCCTCCGGCCCCAGCTATTTGGGAGTCAATCCCGAAGTCAAACGAAGCGGCAACAAGCGCCTTCTGTATATCATCGCCGTTATTTTGGCCGCTATGGTCATGATTATGTTGCTATTTATGTCGAGCGAAAACACCGCACCCACAGAAGAGGCCATCGTGGTAGACACCAAAACGGCCGACAAACCTCTCACGGCGGCCATTGAAGATTTGTCGACTTTTGCGCCAGAACCAGAGGTGCTTACGAAACCCGAAGACGAAATCGACATAACGGTGGTTGGCCCGCCTCCGGTGGACAGAGACGCTGAAATTACCCAGCTAGAAGAAGATGAGGTGCGCCGCCGCAAATTTGAGCAAAGCCAAGCGGCTTTTAACGCTCCACTATTAATTAAGCGCAACGACCCCGGCATGAGGACGGCTTCCACCTCAAGCTCAGCGACTTCTCCCTCTGGCAGTGGTTCGCCAGCTCAAAGTCCGAACGCTACCGCTGACCTCAATAATCCGTCTGCCGCCAATATCGAAAAAGAGGGCTTCCTCGACCGAACCACCGATAACGAATGGATTTCGCCCCACACCAGAGAGGCCGGGCGGCCCTACGAAATCAAAACCGGCACGGTTATCCCCGGGGTGATGGTCAGCGGCATAAATTCCGATTTGCCGGGCACGTTAATCGCCCAAGTTGCCCAAAATATTTACGACACTGCTCGAGGGCGTCATTTGCTTATCCCCCAAGGCTCAAAACTTTACGGGGCCTATGATTCAAGGGTGGTTTATGGGCAAGAACGGGTGCTCATGGCCTGGAATCGGGTAGTTTTGCCGGACGGCTCTTCCATCAATTTGGGAGCCATGCCGGGCCTTGACATGGCGGGTTATTCCGGCTTCACCGATGAAGTGGACAACCACTATTTACGGATTTTCGGCTCGGCTTTGCTCATGAGTTTAATCACCGGCGGCACGGCTTACGCCGTGGATTCAGCCTCCGGGAGTACCGCTTTGGGCACGGACACAACTACTTTGCAAGACGAAATGACGTCCGTTTTGGCCGACCAACTCGGTCAAACATCGGCCATGATGCTCGAGAAAAACCTCAGCATTCAACCAACTTTGGAAATCCGCCCCGGTTATCAATTTAATGTTGTCGTCACTAAAGACGTGGTGTTTGAGGGGCCGTATGGTGAATGAAATATTTTTATACCATTGCTTTTATTACAAAAATACGCGATGTGGCACTGCAAAAATTTTGCCTAGTTTCGTAGCCATCAATTTGCTAATGGCCCGGGTGCCGCTCTCAAGCGCACTCACCCGGCTTTGGGTTATTTGCAGTAAATCAGCCAATTCTTGTTGGGTGAGGTTGTCGCGCTGGCGGAATCCTTTCAAGACAAGCCCCGGGTGCTTGTCCGGGAAAATGTCTTCCAAACTGGCGACCTCCTCACCGAATTTATTAAATCGCCGCGCAGGAGACGCTTCCACCACTTCTTGGACAACGTTCAAAACTTTTTCATTTTCAGCCGTTATCACTTTGATTTCATGGCGTTTATTCTTATATTTTTCCGGCCAAACTTTAAGCAAACTGCCCCGTTTGCGCGTCAATTCTTCTGCGCCACATGAAGGAACCAACGCGGCAAAACCCTCCAAAGCTTGGGCCACATTGTCAATATCAGCTGTCGCCACTAAAATGCTCAAGCTGATTTCAGCAACTTCGCCTCTATTATTTATTTTTGCGGAAGCGGGCGTAGTCTGTGTTTTCATGGGTATCGACATGATTTATCTCCACAATTTTTTCTTCCCGATAAACATACCAAACAACAACGTAAGCGGGCAATTTGTTTTTAATTCGGCTATTTATATGACAGTGGTGCCATTCTTCGCCTTTGGGCGTGCTTTTAAGCCGACCGTAGCTTTTAAACTGAGGTTGTTCCGGGCCACTTGCTTTCAGAGCGTCATAAAGGGCAAAAAAATTAGCCAACACATCAACCGGCAAGGTCGGCAGAGAGCGAAGTTGTTTTTCAACTTTTTTAAGAATATCAACCTGCCAGTCGATTTCCTGCTTCATATTCGCCATAGTTACGCTTTCTTATTTTTAAGTGGGGGGAAAATCCCTCTAAATTTAATTATATCCATTTTGGGTATAAATGCAAGTGTTAAAAGGGGTAAATATGCCCGGCTCTAAATATGGTCACCAAAGTCAAAAACAGGCGAAAAATCATCCGCTTTACTTGTGGGGATTGTTGCTTGGTGGCCTTTTGTGGGCGTTGGTGGTCTCGTCTTGGACAACGCAGTCTCTGGCCGCTGTTTTTGGTTATCACAAAGCTTTGGGGGCGCCGGTCTTTGAAGCGTTTGGCCTTTGGTGGTACTGGCCTTGGCAATTTTTGGGTTGGATAAGTTTGGCTGGGGAGCACCAAGCGGTGCAAGACATTTACAACAAAGCTCAACTGATTGGCTTGGGCTTACCGTTCGGGATTTTGGTCGTCTCGGTTGCTTTAAAACAGGGCTTGAAAGGACGTGAAGATTTGCATGGTTCAGCTAGCTGGGCAACCTTTGAAGATATTGAAAAGATGGGATATTTAAAGAGTGAAGGCGTATATGTCGGCGGCTTTTGGGATAGAAAAAAGAAACTGCAATATTATTTGCGTCACGATGGGCCGGAACACATTTTGTGCTTCGCCCCAACTCGCTCCGGCAAAGGTGTCGGGTTGATTTTGCCCACACTTTTGGCGTGGATACACTCTTCGGTAGTCCTTGATATTAAAGGAGAAAACTACGCTCTCACCGCTGGGTATTTGAGCAGTCTCAGGCACAAAGTCCTGCGCTTTGACCCCTCCGACACCGAAGGTACTTCGGCGGCTTTCAATCCGCTGGCAGAGGTGCGGCTCGATTCGCCATCGGCCATTCCCGACGTGCAGCAAATCGCCCAAATGGTCATGGATCCCGATGGCAAGGGGTTGGAGGATTTTTGGAATAAATCTGCTTTCGGTTTTTTCGGTGGGGCGCTCCTCCACTGCCTCATAAAAACGCTCTACCAACAGAAGCGCCCGGCCAATTTTTATGACGTGGCCATCATGTTGGAAGACCCTAACCGTCCGATAAAAGAGCTTTTTGAGGAGATGTTGGTTATGGAACACGACAAAATTTTGCTGGAAATTTCTCCTCACATTCTGAAAAAAGTTGACGTGTTTGATGACGAGGGGAATGTTGTCAGCACACGCACGGTCAACGAACTCGGCGAGGCGGCCCGCACTTTCATTGCCTCTGCCGCTCGGGGCATGGTTTCCCGGGCGGAAAACGAATTGTCGGGCGTGGTCAATACGGCGACCGCTAACTTGGCCCTCTATAAAGACCCGGTGGTGGCTCGCAACATTAGCCGCTGTGATTTCCGGCTGGCTGATTTGATGAACTTTGACGCGCCGGTCAATCTCTATTTGGTCATTTCCCCGGCGGATATTGACCGCTTGCGGCCCCTTTTGCGGATTTTGGTCACTCAAATTTTAGGCCGCTTGACTGAAAAAATGGAGTTTGAAAACGGGGCCAGCAAAGCCAGCTACAAACACCGCCTGCTTTTTATGCTGGACGAATTTACGTCCCTTGGGAAGCTGGCCATCGTGGAACGGGCCATCGCTTTCATGGCCGGGTATGGCGTTAAGGGTTATTTTATTGTTCAAGATACCAAGCAGTTAAGCAAAGCTTACGGCCCGGACAACGCCATCATGGCCAACTGCCACGTGCGGATTGCCTACGCTCCCAACGTGCCGGAAACGGCTGAATATCTTTCTAAAATGTGCGGTACCACCACGGTTGTGGACAAAAAAGTTTCTATTTCCGGGGGCGGCGGAAAGGGCGGCAAATCACGCTCCACCAGTATTTCGGAGACCTCTCGGCCCCTCTTGACTCCTGATGAATGTATGCGTCTGCCGGGCATTTCCAAAAACATTTTTGGCAAAATTACTCCCGGCGATATGCTCATTTTTACGGCTGGCAATTCCCCGATTTATGGGCGTCAGATTTTGTATTTTCTCGACCCGGTTTTTTCGGTGCGGGCCAAAATGAAAGCCCCCGGAGTGGCCGAAGGATTTAATCGGGGCTTGTCGGATTCCTTATATTTCCCCATGCCCTTTGGTGCGCCTCCAAAACCAAAAGAAAAAATCGCTCCCGATGTAGTTTTGGGCACTTCGACAAACATAGCTGATGAATACCAAAAGCACTTGAATAACAGATGAAAATACATAAGAAAATTGCAAAAGCGGTGATGGCAGTTGGGCTTTTTATGGTGTTGATTGCGCTGTTATTTCTACTATTTTTTAGTCTCGGCTACCGTTTAAATTTGACTGCCTCAATGCCGCAAGGGGTTTACAAAATAACAGGCGATAAACCGCAACGAGGAGACACAGTGATTTTTTGTTTGGATTCAGACAATCTTTTTACCACTTTGGCCAAAGAACGGGGCTACATCGGGCCGGGTTCATGTGTTGGCGGAATGCAACCACTGTTGAAAATACTGGTCGGGCTCCCCGGTGATACGGTCACCGTGACTCTGAAAGGCATTGTGGTAAATGGTCAGCTTTTGGCCAACACCGTGCGCCCAAAGAGCGACAGCCAAGGCCGTCCCATGCCGCCGTCACTTTTGCAAAGCGGCGATATTCCACAAGGTTTAGCCTTGGTCATCGCCCAAGAACATGGCAACAGTTTCGACAGCCGCCATTTTGGCCTGATACCCCAAAGTGGCCTACAGGTAGTAAATGGAGTTTTGTTGATTTATTAAATATCTGATTATAAACAAATATTTCGGCAGCCATTTATGCCGGGGCGGTTTTAAAACAAAGGAGTGAAAGATGAATCAGCTTATTTCCTGTTCCAAATTTTTAAAAAGTTCATCGTCAAAAAATTCGGCAATGGAAATTTCAAGGCCATCGCAAAGCTTTTTGACGGTAATCACCGATAAATCGTGGCGATTTTCGTCCATCATTTAGTAAACAGTCGATGGGGTCACGCCGGAGCGTGTGGCCAATTCATTGTATTTAAACGATTTTTCACTGCAAAGTTGTTGAAATCGTAAAACGATAGCCTCTTTAATCTTCATAGGTCACCTCAAAGTTAAAGTAAGCTGTTTTACGTCTCTGCGTATACGCACTTGCGTATTTACAGTGGTGGTAGATTTTACGGTAGGCATTTTATCAGCGGCGGCGAAGGTGATTCGGTGAATCAAGAATCAGCCATTTGCTTTAACAATTTTGATATGTTAACGACAATTTCTTCCGGTGGTTCATCGAGGGCATCGGCAAGAAGAAGAAGGGCATTGAGTGATGGTTGACGTTGTCCGGTCTCCAGCATACTTATGTGGACGTTGGTTGCGTCAATCATTTCAGCAAGCTTTTCTTGCGAGAGGCCGCGCCGTGCTCGCAATTCAGCTAGAGTTTGGCCAAAGGCCCTTGCTAATCCGGGAATCTGTTTCATTAAACAATTGTATAAAAAATACTTGTTTTCTTCTTTAAACAATTGTTTAATTTTGCCATCTATTTTTTTAAAAAGGTGGCAAATGAAATTTTTAATTATAGCTATGATTTGCGGATTTTTTATTTTTTTACCTATGTCCTTAATTGGAGAAGAAAAACAAATTAAGTCTTATTCGGAGGCGAAAGAGGCACTTATGCAACATATATATAGAGATGCCAGCGACCGGCGGACGCTTTATTGCCAAGCCATTTTTGATGAGGACGGCAAAATCACCCTGCCACCGGGTTTCATTGCGACCAAGCATACAGCCCGGGCGAACCGCCTGGAATGGGAGCATGTTGTGCCCGTGGAAAATTTTGGACGCACTTTTACCGAATGGCGTGACGGCCACCCTTTGTGCGTAGACAGTAGCGGCGAGCCTTACAAAGGTCGGCGGTGCGCTGAAAAAATTAGCCCGGAGTTCCGCCAAATGTCCGCTGATATGCACAACTTATACCCGGCCATTGGGGCCGTCAACGCCGCCCGTTCAAATTATAATTTTGCCCCGATGCCCGAGGCGAAAAGCGACTTTGGTCTGTGCCCGATGAAAATTGAGAACCGCCGCGCCAGTCCGCCGGAAGCGTCCCGGGGGCAAATCGCCCGGGCCTATCTCTATATGGAGAGCACTTACGCACGTTATCGTATGAACAATAGCCAACGAAAACTCATGAAAGTTTGGGATAAGCAACACCCACCGACCGCCGATGAATGTCGCCGGGTTAGGCGCATTGCGGCAATCACTGGCAATGAAAATTTATTTGTAATAACAAAATGTAAGGAGTGAAAATGAAACTTTTTATCGTCGAGTCACCCGGCAAAAAGAAAAAACTATCGGAAATTTTGGGGCCGGACTTTCGAGTGGAAGCGTCTGTTGGCCACGTGCGTGATTTGCCCATCAAAGAAATAGGCGTTACGCCGCCCGATTTTAAGCCAGCTTACGTGCCCACGGAACGAGGCAAAAGCATTTTGGCCAAGCTGGGGGCTCTGGCCAAACAAGCGGACACAGTCTATTTGGCCACCGACCCCGACCGGGAGGGCGAAGCCATCGCTTGGCATTTGGAAGGCGCTTTGGGCCTCAAAAATCCCAAGCGTGTCACCTACAGCGAAATCACCGAAAAGGCAGTCAAGGAAGCTTTGGGGAACGCCAGAACTACTGACATGAATTTAGTTCGGGCGCAGGAAGGCCGCCGGGTGTTGGATAGGCTGGTGGGCTACAAGGTTTCCCCGGCTCTTTCTAACGTGGCCGGGAGCGGATTTTCGGCCGGACGGGTGCAGTCCCCGGCTTTGCGCTTGGTGGTGGAGCGTGAGGCGGCCATCAAGTCTTTCACGGTGACCCAACATTTTAGCGCAGAATTAACTTTTGAATCGGAAACAAACATCTCCCAAGGCTGGGCGGCGCAATGGAATTGCCAAAATTGGTTGGCCGATGGGCAGGAATATTTTTTGGATAAGGCAGTGGCCGAAAAAATTGCCGCGATTAAAAGTGTAACCGTTAGGAAATATTTGGAATCAGAGAACAAAAAATCACCTCCACCACCTTTTACTACTTCCAGCTTGCAACAGGCGGCCTCCAGTAGCTTAAAATTTAGCCCCAAGCACACGATGGAACATGCTCAAAAGCTTTACGAGGGAGGCCACATCACTTATATGCGCACCGATTCCCCCAATTTGTCTGAAGAGGCTATCACTGAAATTCGAAGCTTGGCCGCCCAAAACGATTGGCCTGTGCCGCCAAAAGCACGAACTTGGTCAAGTAAAGCCGGGGCACAGGAAGCCCACGAGGCCATTCGCCCCACTCATTTTGACGTGGAGAGCGCCGGGGGAAATGCGGACGAACAAAATCTCTATAACCTTATCCGCCTGCGTGCCTTGGCCAGTCAGCTTGATGAGGCGACTTACGCCGTGAGCCGGGCTATTTTGGAAGCGGAACTAGACGGCAAAGAAGTTATTTTTGAAGCCAAAGGCCGCCGTTTAATCTCTCCGGGTTGGCAAATAGTTTTAGCCGATGGCAATAACGAAGAAACCAACGCCGATGACGAAACCAAAACCGAAAACAATCCTGTGCCGCAACTGCGAGAAGGTGGAAATATGACCGCCAAGGAAGGACGAATTTTGGTCAAAAAGACTCAGGCTCCGGCTCGGTTTTCCGAAGCTTCTCTGATTGAACAGCTGGAAAACTTGGGCATTGGGCGCCCCTCCACCTACGCCGCAATTTTAGATAACATTATAAATACTCGCAAATATGTGGCCATTGAAAAGCGCCAGCTCAAGCCGACTGAAGCTGGGGAAATGGTCATTGCCAATTTAGCCGGAAAATTCAGCTTTTTAGATTTTGATTTTACCAAAAAATTAGAGGCGCAATTGGATGAAATCGCCGAGGGCAAAGCCGATTATTTAAGCGTCATTAAAGCTGCAAATGATGGTTTGGAATCAGAGCTCAAAGCCTTTGCCGTGGCGACAGGCCACGCTTGCCCGGACTGCGGTCGGGCTCTGCGTCACTTGGTCAAAAAAGATACTGCCGACAAAAAGGGCTACGATTTTTGGAGTTGCTCCGGCTACCCGGAGTGTAAAGTATCTTTTCAAAACCACCAAGGCAAACCAAAATTTGAATCCAAAAAGAATTGAAGGAGTAGACACCATGAAATTATATTCATCTTTAGATTTGAATCCTGCTTTGAAATTAAAGTGGAAACCGTTGATCGCTAATAATGATGACGGCTCTATAGCTTATGACAAACAAGCATTTAGTGGCTCTATGGTTTGGTTGAGGTTTGAAGATTCAAAAGATTTGCTCTATTTATTTCCGTTTGCGGCCGTAACGCACACGAAGATGAGATTAGATAAGAAATCCGGGGGGATGGCTCACGATGAGTTGGCCATTTTTGTCGCTGTGGCCCATAAAGGTGTGATGTGGGATATAGGCATTTATGATGTTGATAGATTTATGCTTGATGAAAATTTTGATTTGTACTCGTTAGAGTTTGCCCTTGTGCCTTGGCCAAATGACATTGATTGGCAAAGTCTTAAAGTTTGGGATTCTCCAAATGAAGATGGCTTGTTTTATGAGAACGCACCAATTTTAGTATCTGATGAAATTGCTTTTTTTACAGAGCTTGATAATAACGAGCCTAAAAACATTCCACTTGTTTTTTTGTGGCCTGCCGCAACTCAAAAGCATAAGATTTGGGCACTTAAAAGCCCTTGGGATTGCCACTTCACAAGCCAACCATATTTTTTCCGGGATGAGTATACGGGTTGGCGGTCTCTATATTCCCATCAAAATGACTATGACGTTAATGAATTTGAAGATGGCGATAAGTGGATTTATATGTTTAATCCGGATTTGTTTGAATCCAAAATAAGGTGAAAAACATGTTTCATTATGAACTTCATTATGAAAAATTTGTTGCTGATAATCCTTGGGTGACTGAGGAAGAACGAGAAGATTTGGCTTTAAACCTCCAAAGGCAGGGGTGCCGAAATGCACTTATTGGTGAATTGCTTTTGAAAGCTGGAGACACGAATAATAACGTCGCCAATCGGCAAAGGGGAAAAAGGCTTGCAGATCGGGCTAAAAAAAGAAAAGAGGCATTAACGAAAATGAAACGAATTTTTATCTGTTCGCCTTATGCCGGGGACGTGGAGGCCAATATGGAATTAGCCCGTAAGTTATGCCGCAAAGCTATTGAAGCTGGGTATGCTCCTTTCGCTCCTCACCTTCTTTATCCCAGCTTTGTTGATGACTCTAAAGAAAACGAGCGGGCCGTGGGAATCACTTGTGGTCTAACTTTCATGGAAGCTTGTGACGAGCTTTGGGTCTACGCCAAAGATGCCAGAGGTGCCACACCAGGAATGAAAGAAGAGTTGCTGTATGCCGCTACGATTGGGATTCGCGTGAAGTATTTACTTGTCTAAAAACGACCGGTTATTGGGCATTCGGCGCAAGTTTAAAAATCACCTCCCACCAATAATAAATAACATATTGATATTATTAAATAAAAGGCTTGCAAGTTATGGCTAAACGTGGTAAGATTAATCCTAATCAGAGAAGTTTTGATTTTGAAGCGGCAGAAATTTTAATTGAGAAACGGGAATTACAAGCGACTTTAGCTGAACAACTGGACGCTGAAATTCAAGCCGACTTAAACGCTACCGAGGAAGGAGAAAACCATGAGAACAAGACAATCCCAACCGCTGGAGGAAGCGGCCAAAGTATTAACCGAAGAGACGATGTTTCATATTCGCAAGCAATTCAAACACGGTTATTTCAATCACCACGGATTCAAGATTCTGGACATTCTGGCTTACAACGAACCGGAGAATCTGAAAGCGTTAGCAACTCGGAAAGCTTTCTTTTTGACGAAAATCAAGAAGATGCAAGAAAAAATGACAGATATTCTGACCGACTATCAAGCTTGCCAACAACTAGCGAACGGGCTAGTGGAGCATGAGATTCTGGAGATGAACGGGATGCGGATAACTTTGGAAGCAATTATATAATAACTTCCCAAGACCGCTTGGGCGAAGGCACTCCAAAAGTAAAATTTAGAGACAACATTGAGGCTTTAAAAGTTTTGACAAAATACAACTTAACATATTATAATATTATCAATAAAAGTTGTTCAGGTTCAATAAATGTCATGGTCACGTATATTCCCCCCAAGAGAGGTATTCACATGGATTTGATAGAATTTTCTGACAAAATAAATGTATTATCAGCTAGAATTAGAGATTTAAAAGAGCACGCAACAACTGAAGAAAGCACAAAAATTGCTTTGATTAATCCTTTTTTACAAGTGCTTGGATATGATACATCTGATCCAAGAGTAGTCTGTTTTGAATTCATTGCTGATACTGGTACCAAAAAAGGTGAAAAAGTTGACTATGCGATAAAAAGGGATAATGAAATAATAATGCTTATTGAAGCAAAAAAAGCCGGTTGCCCATTAGACGCAAACAAAGCTAATCAGCTTCATAGGTATTTCCATAACACATCTGCAAGAATTGCAATTTTAACCAATGGTATTTGTTATGAATTTTATTCTGACCTAGACAAAGAAAACGTTATGGACGAAAAGCCTTTTATGATTTTTGATTTTGAAAATGTTGATGAAAGGCTTGTTTCAGAATTAAGGAAACTTGCGAATGAGAATTTCAATGTAGATGCAGCTTTAGTTGCCGCACAAGACCTGAAACACATGCGGCAAATAAAAAATATTTTAAAGAATGAATTTCATAGCCCTAGTGATGAATTTATAAAGTTGGTTGCAAGTAAAATTGTCAATAAACCTATGCGAGCAAATATTATTGATGATTTTAGGGAGAAGGTAAAAAAAGCTTGTAATCAATATATTAATGAAGAACTGGTTGGTAGAATTCAAGGTGTTACTCAGGCAGAACAAATTTCTACGAAAAATTTTATTGAACCAGATGCCGATAGCTCTACCCCTATTATAACAACTGAAGAAGAGTTAGAAGCGTTTTTAATTATTAAATCAATTTTGCGAAAAGAAATTCCACTTTCACGTATAGCCATGAGGGATGCACAAACCTATTGTGGTATTTTATTTGATGATAACAACAGAAAACCGATTTGTCGATTTCATTTTAATTCAGATAGGGTAAAATATATTTCTATATTTAATGCAAATAAAGAATCCACCAAAATTAAAATTGATGGAATTGACGACATTTATCAATATTCTGATGAGATATTGCAAGTTGTTAAATTTTATATGGAATGATTTTTCTTTTTGCATCTTCAAGTTGCCGACCACTATTTGACAGGCAACGTTAAGGGCAAGTTGGCCCAAGCCGAGTCCGCTGCCGCTGGCGCCCCACGTTTTGCGGCTAACGTGGAGGCTTTGTTGGCCGTCCAGCCGCCCGATTTGGAGCCCGTGGACATTTCCGTTCAGCTTGGCTCAACGTGGGTGCCTTCGGCGGTGATTGAGGATTTTGGCCGCCATCTTTTCGGCCCGGAATCGGTCAACGAGATAAGCTATCACCCGGCTTTGGGTGGTTGGGCTATTGAGTTTGAACGCTTTAAAATTGACCAAACTTTGGCCGTCTCAACCTGGGGCACGGAACGTTACCCCGGCCATCGACTCATGGCTTCCATTCTGAACCACACACCCATCAAGGTTATGGACGAGGTCGGGCGAGACCCGGCGACCGACCGACCGATTCTCAAGCTCAACGAAGAGGAAACTGCCGCCGCCAACCAAAAGGCCGATGAGATGAAGCAGGCCTTCAAAGATTGGGTGTGGGCTGAGCAGGGCCGCCGAGAAAATTTGGCCCGTATATATAATGATACGTTCAACACGCACGTGCCACGCAAATATAACGGCGGCCATTTGGAATTGCCCGGGAGTTCCTTGGCTATCAATTTGAGGCCGCACCAAAAAGACGCCATTTGGCGAGGCATTCAAGACGGCACGGCCCTTTTTGACCACGTGGTTGGAGCTGGAAAAACTTTGGTGGTCGTGGGCACGATTATGGAATCGAAACGAATGGGGCTCATGAAAAAACCGATGGTCGTGGTGCCCAACCACCTTCTTACGCAATGGCAAGACGCTTTTTACTCCCTCTATCCCCAAGCCAATATTTTGGTGGCCGACAAAAACGATTTCAAAAAGGAAAACCGAGAAAAGCTTTTCGGGCGCGTGGCCACGGGCGATTGGGACGCCGTGGTCGTGGCCCATTCGTCCTTCAAAAAAATTGGTCTGCCTACGGAAGCTTTGAACAACGTGCTTAACGAGGAAGTAGACAATTTAACCAAAGCTATCAGTGACTTAAAAGCTGGGGAAGGCCATCGGGGCGGACGGCTGGTCAAGGAAATGGAGAAAACTCGCGAGCGTTTAATCGCCACGATGGAGCACCGGGCCAACGCCAAATCCAAGGACAAAGTGGCGACGTTTGCCGATTTAGGGGTGGACGCACTTTTTGTGGACGAAAGCCAAGAGTTCAAAAACCTTTTTATTACCACTAAGTTGCGTAACGTGGCAGGTTTAGGTAATATTGCCGGTTCCGAAAAAGCTTTTGATTTGTACGTGAAATGCCGCTATCTGCAAGACAAACAAGACGGCAAGGGAGTGTTTTTCGCAACTGGGACGCCGATTTCCAACACCATTGCGGAAATGTATACGGTGCAACGCTTTTTGCAATATGACACCTTGAAAGAAAAAAATCTCGTCCATTTTGACGCCTGGGCCTCCACCTTCGGCGAAGTGGCCACCGGCTGGGAGCTTGACGCCACAGGGGTGGGCTACAAGCTCAACAGCCGTTTTGCCAAGTTCCAAAACGTGCCGGAACTGATTAACACCTACCGCACCACGGCCGACGTCATCACCAAAAGTGGCTTGCTGGAAAAAAATCAGGGCCGGAAGTTCACCCCCAACATCAAGGGCGGCAAACCCCGTATTATCGTGGCTGAACGGTCTGAACTCCAAGCCATGTACATGGGCCTTCCGGAGACTGTCGTCCAAGCTGACGGGAGTAGCCGCACTGAATGGACGCTGGGGTCCATAATTGAACGCATGGAAAATTTGCCCAAAGATCCGCGCGAAGATAACCCTTTGAAAATAACCAATGACGCTCGAAAGTGCGGCCTTGATTATCGCCTTATCGACCCGACTGCCCCCGATTTTGAGGGGAGTAAAATCAATTTGGCCGCCAATGAAATTGTCCGTGTTTGGCAAGAATGGGAGGCTGAAAAGGGAACGCAGTTGGTGTTTTGTGACCTTTCCACCCCCAAACCGGGTGGGCAAAATCAGACTCTGGCGGCTGAAAGCACAACAAAAGACTCCACCACCGAAGAAAATGAAGAGGCCATCTCAATGGACGAAATTTTGTCCGCCGGTTCTAAATTTTCGGTCTATGACGACCTCAAGGCGAAGCTCATTGCCAAAGGCATTCCGGCCCACGAAATCCGTTATATCCATGAAGCAAACACGGACGCCCAAAAGGCCAAGCTCTTTGAGCAAGTCAATCAAGGGCAAGTGCGGGTCTTGATGGGCTCCACTTCTCGCATGGGGGCCGGAACGAACGTGCAAAAGCGTTTAGTAGCCGAACATCAGTTGGATGCGCCGTGGAGGCCAAGCGACATCGAGCAACGGGAGGGGCGCATTGAGCGGCAGGGCAATATGTTTTTTGAACGTGACCCAGAAAATTTTGAAATAGAAATAATACGTTACGCCACAAAGCAGACATACGACTCGAGGATGTGGCAAACAATAGAAAGCAAAGCAAATGGAATTGAGCAATTTCGCAACGGCGACAACCAAAGCCGCACCATCGATGACGTCACTGGCGAGGCGGCCAACGCCGCTGAAATGAAGGCGGCGGCCACGGGCAACGAACTGATTTTCACCCAAGTGAAACTGGCCGCTGATTTGAAAAAGTTGGAGGCTGTTTACCAGAATTTTCAACGGTCGCAACACCAGTTGGAACGGCGCATAGCGGCCTTGGAAGCCTACCCTGAACAAATGAAAAAGGACATTGCCCGATTCAAAGAGGAAATCGCCCATCGAGACCAGAACACGAGCAAAACTCCGTTCTTCGCCGCTCAAGGCAAGATTTTTACCGAGAAAGACCGGGGAGCGTTGTTAGGAGTGGTCGGGGCGGCCATGAAAAAGGCGGTGCAGAGCCATGAGCCGCAAGAAGTCGGGAAATATCGAGGCTTTAAGGTGTATGTGGAGTCGCAAAAAATCACAACGAACTGTCAATTTGTCCTGGAAGGAAAAACAGGGCTATACCAACCGGCGAACCTCAATTATGGGGCCACCGACAAGTTCGACATACACGGCTTTCTCCAACGCATGGATAACTATCTGGATAAATTTGAAAAATCTATCGAAGCTACCGAAGATAGAGGCAAAGCCAAAGCCGAAGAACTCGCCCTTGCCAAAGAAAGCCAAGGGAAGCTTTTCCCACAAATGGAGCTCCTCGAAGCCCTCCGCCGCGACAACCAAGAAGTCATGCGAGAACTGCGCCTATCTCGTAATGATTCATCTTACAAATCTGAATGGATGCCGTCTAGCTTAAATTTGAACCAGAAAGGAGTTAGAGAAAAAAAGGCAAAGGAAAGTGAAAAACTTTGTAAAACTCCAAATTTTTTGTAGGAAAGCCTGATTTGTTACTTTCTTTAATATTTTATAGTAGATATCTATAAGTTTGTGAGTATTTTCAGATTTTAATCAATTTTCCTAACTTTCAAAACCTTAACATTCCCTTTTTTATCACGACTATATGTAACTTCACAGAGTTGCATTTGTTGTTGACATCCTTGTAGTATAAGTTGAGCATTTTCTGAAGAATTAGGAACTATAATTCCCTGCCCGGAAGAATCGGTAACACTTGTCGAGCCACCAGCGGATGCACCATAACTCAACTCACCGCGTACAGTTTTTATTTCACCACCCAAAACAATTGTGGGACAAACAAATCCCACAATCGCTAAAACACAAACTGCGCTTAAAAAACAATTTTTCATTTTTATATTACGACTTCTTTCTTTTTTGACTACCAATTATTCAGCGTCAATTTAGTGCAAATTTATATTGTAAAACATTTTACAAGATGAAGACAAAAACAAATTAAAAAAATTTTGCTAAATTTTAAACAACTGACGTATCGTGCCATTCCCCAGTAAAGAGGTATGCCGATTAAAATTCTTGTGTATTTTTCGTAATTGCCCCGCAATAATTGCAGGATGTATATCAATTTTTCTAGCGAATTTCTTAATAGAATGTGTTGTTCCCATGCCAGAAATTTTACTTTGTTGCCATTCTTCTTGAGAAATAAGTGTTTCAGAGGCAAACTCATTTGCTTCTAGTTCTTTTTTTTCTGTGTCAGAAACATCGATCTCTGCATCTAATATGCAAGATTCGTCCTTGGACAAATGTCTTATTAAGTGCCCTAATTCGTGAAAAAGAGTAAACCAAAAATAATCCACACGGTCATAACGTAAACTTAATCCTATTACAGGGGTGCCATCATCAAGTAATAAAGCAACGCCATCAACATGGGCTTTCTTAAAAGATTCTTCAATTACAAGTATTATTCCATGTTTTTCCAAGTATTCTTTGGCTTTTAAGGGGCCATCTTCAAGAATGCTGAAAGTTTTTAGACGTTTTAAATGCTCGGCCACAAAATCATCTTTGCTATATTTATTTTCTAGTACAATTTCTTTTGCTTTTATACGAACAAGTAATTCCCATGCAAAAAGAGCGTAAGAATTCTCAATATTTTGTTGTGTACATCCAGCTCTAAAACAGCTTGTTTGACTGAAAGGTCTTGAAGCTTTATCGTAAAGGTCTCTTATAATTTCTTCAGCGTATTCTCTATATTCTTTAATTTGTGTAACACCACGTTTGAAAAGTTCAAGCAATGGAAATTTCTGAAAATCAATTGAAGACAATTCGGTAGGGAATTCAACATTAGGTTCTTGCAACAAAACTTCTGCAGGGATACCTAAGTGGGTATGTAAAGCTCGCATCATCGAAAGAGTTAAAGGACGCTTACCATTAAGAACTTCGGATACTTTACTTTTACTACCAATGTAAGTTACTAAATCTTTTTGCTTAAGTCCGTGTTGTTCCATTTTAAATTTGATAGCTTCTATAGGGTTTGGCAAGTCTATCGGAAATTGCTCATCTTCATAGGTTTCAATTAGAAGCAATAAGACTTCAAGTTCATCACTTTCGTTTTGAGTAGTTTCAATGCTAAGAAGATAATCAAGTCTTTCAAGAGCTTGCTTATAATCTTCAATTGATTTTATAAGTTTCATAGACACGATTAAGCCTCCTTTGCGTTAATTTTATCGTATTCTTTATGCGTTCCTACAAAGCGGATATATATGATTTTTTGTATAAATTTTACAAGAACTACTATGCGATAATTGTTTCTTTTAATATTAAAAACATACCGGTCATTCCCTATTGAATCAGCAGTTGGATATGACTGCTTTAGATCTGTCCAGCTACTCCAGTTCGCATGCTTTACATCATTATACCAAGCATAAAAAGCAGGCTGATCTTTAGGGTGTTTTTCTAAAAATTCAATAATAGGCTTTCTTGAAATGATTCGCATTACACCTTATGTCCTTCATGATTTATATATAACTATGTCCCCCTGAAAAAGTCAAGAGAAAAGTTCCCAAATTATGAACTTTACCATCCTGAAATCTCCTTCAAAACTCAATAGCGTTTCTGTAGTTTGGCTATTTGTGTTGAGTTCACCATAGAACGCATAGGCTAAGATTGCTTTTCCCATGTGCGGTCCCATTTAAGCTTGTTTGCGCAAGGTCTTTTGCTACTTTTGCCGTTGGTCGTTTAGTCACCTCTTCTAACGTTTGTCTAAAAGCGAAGCTACGGAGCGGCAGGCGGTAAATGGTTTTAATTTAAGGAATTTAATCTCTCTCTTTATTATCTTTGCCGGGTAGGAATGATTTACAGTAATTTTTCCTGCTACTATGATGTTGTAGCAATGTAAATTATACTCAAGAGTACACGAGCTCGACTCATTCCAACATAATGAAGAGATCGTAGATGAGTACCTTTAAGTTCAGGCATATCAACAAGAATAACCACTTTGCTTTCAAGCCCTTTAAAATCTTCAATTTGTGCAAAACCAATATTATTGTGATTGGTATTGCGAGGCGAAGCTTCATCAAGAACAACAATAGTAGCATGCAATTTTGGAGACATCAAAAAAACACATGATTCTTTAAAAGGTAAAGGCGAAAGTATAGCTATATCATCAAGGTTAAAGCCTTCACTTACTAAGTATTGTATTTCTTTCTCCACTATACTAGGCGCATCACTTGCTGTAACATATGCTTGACGTACAAGAGGGCCATTGCCAACGCCAGCATTTCCAAGATCAGCATCGAGTTCTTTTTGTATTTGATGTAATATTGGTAACGAATTTCGACAATTCGTTTTTAGAGGGATTCGTACAGGAGAAAGACTTCCTAAATAGGCATAGGCATCAGGTACATACCTTCCGCATAGCCCCGATTGATTGTTAATATCATGAAAAAAGCACCAACGCCCATCATGAATTCCACCTTCTAGATGGGCATCAAGCATGTCAAGTGCCTCCATATGTAATATATCTTGACCTTCATCAACAATTAAAGCATCAAATTGTTCAATGCCCGTGCGTCTTGCGGTTATAGAAAGAGCATCCACAAGACTAACAGTTAATCCTTGTACCGCACTACGTTCTAAAAAATGTTTAAGCCAAGGAGAATGGCAAACTAATGCCGTTTTCATTCCCAATGCCCCCCATCGTTTCGCCAGTTCAAGGGCTAACATTGTTTTTCCAGTACCAGCACCACCAGAACAGAGTATGCGAGGATTTACTTCAGCAATATCAATGAATTTCATTTGATCTTCTGTCAAACGGATAATCTGTTTTTCAATATTATCAGCAGATACATGAAGTGGTATAACGACCTCAAAATCAGGGCGTAAATGTTGTTGTAGTTCTTTTAGTTGTAATGGAGTCGCTGTAGTTTTGTGAAAACTTTTATCTCGCCAGTAGACAACAAACTGATTTAACCATTTTTCAAACTGCTTGCAATCTCGGCTATTTGCCAACATGGCGCGTTCCCATTCAGCACTTTCAGGAAGCCTATCGACATCTGGCAAAATAACACCATAACCAATCACAAAAATATCTTCTAAAGAATGTGGCAATCTTTTACGCAAACCATGCAAAGCACTTTCTGCTTGTTTAAATGGAGATTCACGCAATTTTTTTGTTTCTCCATATCGATTGGTTGTTTCCCATAGACCATCATGACAAGACACTCCACCGCCTTTAACTTCCAACACAAAAATCCCACTTGGGCCACATACTAGAAAATCAATTTCTCCAAAACGTTTATATGCATGGCGAGGAAGATTAAGTGAATGCATGGCAAACCAACTCGTTTGATTTGCTTGAGTAAATGCCATCCGCAGTTGATCAAATACATATTTTTCTGCATTGCTAGTAGTTTGTAAAGGCTGGCTAGGAATCATTCGCATGGTAGAATATCTCCAAATTTATTTTTTCCCAAAAGTTTCAGAGGCTGTAAATTTCTCATGCAATTCTAACTCAATTTCTAAAGGCACGGCCTTCCATTGTTCCAAATTCTTTAAAAAGCATTCTTCATCTATCTCTTCCATGCTCCTTGTAATCTTTGTAGGTATAATGATTTCTAAGCCTTCTTGAGCAATAATTATACTGCCTGTAGGAATTGGAGATGCTAAGGTAATAGACGTTTGAACACAATCATGCCAATTGCATCGCTCTATTAAGTTTAAGGCTATCTCTTTTCTAATAGTATCCCATTTGCCATCTGAAGTAATAAAGTAATCTCGTAAGGGTTTTGGCTTTTGGGGTTCAGCCATAGTTAGGTGAGATTCTTGTTGTTGATGTTCCGCAAGAGACATTCTGTAAGATACATATTGTGCTAAGTCTGCACGACGTAATTCTTTGGGAAATCGCAACCAACCGTCACGCACACCAAAAAGAATTCCTGCAACACTATAATCTGTATCGCTAAGTAAAGGATGTGTAAATTCCAATAAGCCTGAGCAATGTTCACGTAAACAGAATAAAAGTAATGCCCTTGATAATGCCCCCGTATGTTTCTCAAATAACTGAGTAATTGTGCTAGTGCCAAGACCAAGAATATTACGCATCTCCAAAATCACTTCTTCTAATCGTGGTCGAAATTCGTTATCTGTTTTTTGTAATTGTTCCTCTAAATAAGAAAGCACTACAGGTACGGCCAGTTGAGGACGCTGTTCTTTTTGTGAATCAATTAAAGATTTAATAGTTCCCCAAAAAAGTTTGGCCCGAATATCTACTTGCTCGCTTATACGTCCTGTGTCTAGCCAAAGAGCAAGCTCAGCTAAGATCAAGTCTTTTTGAACTAATTCTTTTTCGTGTTCAGAAGCATTATCAAATGCGACATGAAAGGTCGCAAGCCCAAAATCACTGCGATTAGCAAGGTGATAAAGCATTGCCAAAACACCACCAATTGCTTGACCATGAACAGGCACATTATCCTCAGGAAACAAGTCCGGATCCTTATCCTTGGCAGAGGATTCCTTCGAAGGTAATTCAAAATCGGGGTCAGAATTAAAGAGTGACTCATCTACGGTAAGTTCAATGGATGCCAAATCAACATTTGCTGTATTACGAGCAGTGGCTTGAAAGGCTTCTTTTTCTTCTAAATTACGAAAGTTGATGCTGGAAAGTAAAGATACTGGTAATGGAGTGCGAACAAGTAAAGCAATTTCATCACTGTTTTTCTTAAAATCTGCAAACTTTGAATTCCTTTTTCGTTTGTTCCCCTTTTTCGTGAGCATTTTCAGTGAACCTGTTGAACCTGCTAATGAGCTTACATTAAAGGAAGCAATGCAAGGGGATAAAAATTTACGTTCATTAGTCACAGATTCCAGCGTCTTATTCGGAATACTCATTTTATTTTTTACGTTACGAAATAACGGTACATATCCAGGATAAAGATTTAATGTATCTTCATAGTGCTTGCCTCTAAAACCAGCAGGGCTCATAACTATGCCACTAGCTAAGATATATAACATATTTTGCTGATTGGTAACCATGTGCCATAGATCTGTTTGCTTTTGTCTGCGTACTTCTTTTCCGGAAGTTTCCTTTAATATACTCATAACGACCTCTTAATAAGGATTGACGAATCTGTGGGCAATAGCGTCTCCACCACAGGGCAAACATCTTCAGAGCGAAGCAATATTAATTGCTCTCTGGCTCGAGATATCATCACGTAAAAACGTGATTTAAGCGAATACTCTTCTTTCGGTTTATGCAAATCAATATCAGCTAAGATGGCAGTATCAAATTCTAAACCTTTGCAAGATTGAGCATTGATAATCATAATGCCACCTTCGGCGAAGTTGAGCTCTGTTCGCTTCTCGGATTTATAGGTTTGGATAGGGGGCTTCCCATTGTCAAGTTGTGGTTTAGCGCTGTTTAATAAATTGAAAAATTTATCTTGAACTTTACAATTTGGTGTGATGATACCAATAAGTTTACGGGGGTTACGGTCGCTTAATTTCAGTATTCTATCTGATAAGTCCTCTAAATTTGCCATACTATACTGCCATAATTCCGGAATAATTGCGGAAGAAGTAGTTTGGGGTAAAGTTGGCTTTGGGCTAGCGGGATCATCTGGATAAAAATATTGAGCAAGCAAGGCAATAGGAAGAGTATTTCGGTAGTTTATTTGTAATTCCAAGGTGTCTTCACATTCTATGGCAAGGGAATTTTCGATTGCTTGGCGAGAACTACACCTGTCCGGATGCATCTGTTGGTTTTGGTCAGCAATTACATAAAAATTCTCAAATCCTAAATTGATAAGTGCTTCATAAAAAGCCGGAGGCATATCTTGCCCTTCATCAATCACAATAAACTTATCACAATGATCTACCTCATCCTCTAGCAAATTAATTTGTTCTTTTACAGCCTCCCAGTCTATAGGGCGATAGCCACTAGGATAATTTGGTTCAAGAGTAGGTATTTCACTCGAAAAACGATTTTTAAAGTGACAGCGAAACCAATAATCCCATGTGCGAGAGGAAAAAGAACGCTCTTTGCCAAAAAGATAACCATTAGCCTGATGTAACAAATGGTTATAGACAAGAGTTAAAGATAATTTCCCATCATCTTGAAGTCTTCTGGCCCGAAGCAAAGCAACGACTGACTTTCCGGTACCAGGCCCACCGATTATTAGATGTTGGCCTTCTAAGGGGAGGGCCAAAGCTTCATCTTGATCTTTATTAAGGTCTTGAATACCAGGAAGTACAAATACGCGAGAACGATCAACAGGCATAATTAGTAATCTCCAAAGAATGAAGAGAGGCCAGTGGCAATATCACCCTTAACAAAGCCACGATCCAATAATGTATTTCCATATTCACAAGCAGGTTCAGGCACAAGCACGCAAGCATGACAAGCCGCACGATTAAGTAAACTAGGGCCTTGTCCTTCATGTTCACTACATACTGGGTCAAGAGAACACCACTCCGCATGCTCTAACGCACGCAATAAAACGCTAAGAAATTTTTGGGACTCACTTAACTCTGCTAAACCTCCTAATGAACCAGCTACATCAGGAACCGCCACATATATCAGTATTCCTGCCATAGGCTCTTGCCCCGTGCCGCAATAAATACGTTCTGTGAGAGAAGCCGCAGGGTAACCACCTTCTGATTCAATTTGTCGCATTAAAAGATGAGCTAGAGTATGCAGGAGCATAAAGCGGGCTGTCAATGGATTAGGAAATTTGCGAGCAGAATTAATGAATCGAGAGTTTACTTCTGCTAAGCGGGTAATAACAGATTGTTTTTGTTCCCACCTTTGGAGGCGCGCCTCATCAAGTGTAAGAAAAATACCCTCACCGTATAATTCAATGGCGGGCAACCAATCAGATTGCCCTACAATATCTGGAGGAACGATGTTCGTTTCACTATTCGTTTCACCTAGGCGAGTAAATCCCTTAAAAACTTTGACTGCTTTGAGACGATCCAGACGAACAAGCTGATGAATACAGCCAATAATAGTTTGTTCTTTTTGAGGCAGAGTAGATAGACTACCAAGTTCATGCCAACTCTCACTTTGGTTGCGTGTCACCAGGTCTTCATCATCACGTTGGTCTGGTAATATTTCCAAAAAAGCTTTAAATTCACTTTCGAGTAATTGCCCTTGAGTAAGATTTTCTCCATATAAAGGATAACCACGCGCAAGTTCTTGCAAGGCTTCATCAATATCGCTAATATTGCACCGATATTTTGTTGCCAGTGTCTGTTTAACACCTTTTTTTGCTAAGGAAGTTTTTGCCATATCTATATCTTTGCGATCGTCAGAATTACGGTATAAAAGGTCTATAACGGTTCCTTTACGGACTCGAGATTCTGGAGGAATGACCAAAACAGTTTGAGTTACTGGAGAATATACCCGAGCATCATTGACAGCTAGAACTTGTGCTGGTTTCAGACTTGTTCCTGCAGAAACGATATGGTCATTTTTTGTCCATGGTTGCTGAGGCCCTGTCGCTAGGGGAATGTATTCATTGCCCAAAAATGGAGTTTTAGCACCGCATGCTTCACATTTTAGTTGGCGATTTGCATAACCACCATGTTCAAGTAATTTGATTTTATCGTAAATTTTACACTGTTTTTGTTCGGGCCTACGCGGCTCTTTATGTAAAAGAGAATGCCATGGAACATCAGCTAGATAGCCGGAAGCATGAACTGCTATCCATGTTACCTGCTCAAGTTTAAAGCGTTTTTCGCAATTAGTACAATGTGGCGAGTCGCTACCTTGCTTTTGCCAAGGGCGACGATACATGAATCCACAATTTGGGCAACGCATCCACGAAGGAAATTTCATCGTCGGCACACAAGAACCGTCAATAACGCCTGGTTTCAGCTCTTGGGCTACAGGCGGCTCACGTAGTTCTTCTGTTATGCCTAAAGCTGAACGGACACGCTCTATATACAAGAGGAGCTTACCAGCAGGATTACCGTGCCTGTCTGTCCAGTCTCGAATGTCTTTGATGACCAACAGTCCATTGGGGCTTTGCACTATAGCTCCAACTCCACTGTAAGAAAGCACATGCGATAAGCGTATAGGAATAAGATTTTTATCCATATCCAAAACCTCTAACCTATTTAAAGTTATAACTCTTTCAGTAAAGCGTTATTTTCAACATTACGCATAGATTGTAAAACAGCCCATAAGCCATGAGTTTCATTATATTCGCATAAGAGACTATCTCGCCCATCATCTCTGGCTGAGACTTTATACTCTAATTTTCTTTTCCCTTTTTCGCAACGTTTAACTTTATCTTGCCATTGAGAAAAGAGGCTATCTATATGCCGGCTGATTATATCACTTTGTTCTGGGGCTGACTGACCACAACGTCTCTTCAGTTGTTCAATAGCAGAAAGGACACTTTGATGTAAGTTTGTATTGCTTGGGTCATTAAATAAAAAAGAGGGATTTTTATTTAATGAGCTAATATTTCCATGCCGCATAACAATCACTAAGGCAGCTGGCAAGGCTCGTTGACGAGCTTGATACGTATAAGGCGTGACACTGGTAGGTTCAACAAAGCGATAAAAGGCTTCATGATAGGGGCGAAAGCTTTCATAATGGGACAAACTGCGCGCTTGATTGCGATAATAATTAGCAAAGACAATGCCGGGCACTTCACTACGCCCTACACGGCTACTTGCCTGAATATACTCAGCGGTAGTCAATGGTTGCCCATTGATAATCATAAGAGCGAGCCTTCCGACATCAAGCCCGACAGAAATCATGTTCGTTGCTAAGATAGCGTCTAAAGATTCAACATCGTTATAATATTTACTTAATTGAGAAAAAATTACAGCATTTTCTGTTGCTGTTTGCAAACTTGTAAGTTGCTTAATTTTTAAAGGGAAACGTTTATGTTCTTCTGAATTGTTAAGTAATAAATTCATAAAATCAAGCACATCTCTGGTGAAAGCAGTATGACTATTACCTACCCCTTTAAGGCTGCCGTGGTAGACAACTTGCGTCCACCAGGCGTCTAACAATTCATTTCTATCTGCTACAGAATCAAATAATTTATGCGGGGCTAATAACAAAGCTGCAGCTAAAGGTGCAAGGCATTCTTGAGTGTTTAACATAGGAGCTAAATACCCTACATACATTCGCCCCGGACGTTCAGCCAAAGGTACTGTACGGGCAAAATAAGAGTCGTCACAAGAAAGCCCCGGTGGTGGAAACACAGCTAAATCACGCCCGTAGAGTCGCTTTACTTGTTGTTTTGCCATACGGATAGTAGCTGTTGAGGCAATATATTTAGGATACATACCACGTAACTGCAAGACTGTATCAATAGATGCTTCATATAAACCAGCTACAGAGCCCAAAGCACCGGAAATGAGATGTAATTCATCCTGGATAATGAGTTCTGGAGCTTTGCATTTATGAGAACCGAAAAATGCAGTAGCGCGCTCTTCCCATGCCAATCGTGCAAATTTATCTATTGTAGCAACAAGCATCGTAGGTGGCGCTTCATATAAAGCTTCATCAACAATATTGCATGGGAGCTCTTGACTTGTAGATGAGCCAAATTCGCATTGTGTATTTGAGCAGAGAAAATTAAATTTCTGGTCGGTGCTATCGTAATTTCTTGCTTCAAATGTTTGACCACACCAAGGGCACCCTTTAAGAATTAAATCAGGTGTTCTTTTTTGGGCTATAGCTTCTTTAAAAAGTTTGTTCGCTTCTGCAAATGTGTTAGGACTTGTACTACCTCCTACCCACATTCCAATCGTGATCGGGTCACAGCTAAGATCATCACGTTGACGGCGTATAAGTTCTAAAGCACAAATCAAGCGAGTCGCGCGTATAAATTGGTCACGAGTCAAAAGTCGTAAGGTATATCGCATAAGAATAGCTGTTCCACCTCCTGTATTAGGGTAACGCATACGTCTTAAGGCGATTTGAAACGCAATGAGTCCAAGGTAGGCTTCTGTTTTGCCCCCTCCTGTGGGAAACCAAATAAGGTCAACAGCATCTCGAAAATCGCTATTTTCGTTAGCTGAAGATTCTAATACCATTAATAAAAAAGCTAATTGAAATGGGCGCCACTTATATGTTGTAACATCTTTAATTATTCCTTTCACCTTATCATGTTGTTGCATTTGGGCCAGCATAGATTCATTCGCAATACTAAATGCTTTTCGTGCATGTACATCTTTACAAAGTAATTCTAACCCTTGGCGCATACGTGAAACAGCATTTTCCATACGCTTGATAATGCGATTGGCGATTATTTGGTCTTCACTTGTAAGCGTGAGGAGAGTCTTTTTTTGCTTGCTAATCCAATCTGAATACCCGCCAATAAACTGTTCTAGTGACGGTGCTAAGGCGCTCTGTATTGTATCGATGGTAACTAATCGCGCTAATGACAAAACAGATTGTTCCCCTGTTTCTGTATCAGCAGTCATTTGTGGAACTTCCACACTTGGCATTGTTTCAGAATAGATTTCTACAATTTCCCCGTCCTTATTTTTAGTCCAATCAACCGCACAACCATGACCTATCGCATAAATATGTCTATCGGCATATTGAAATTCTATTTCCTGTTCTTCTTCATCCAAAAGGCTAAGGTCAACACGAGGATAAACACCTAATTGGCCATTATCAATCTGGCAACGAAGGCGAGCTTCATATAAGGTTCTTTTTGCCCGTTCGATAGTGTAATTGTTAGTGCTATCGTTAAGTTCTTGCGTATTAGCAAGGGAAACAGTAACAATCCAACCATCGGAAAATTGGCGCCACTGAATATCTATGCGAGCCTTATTTCCAAGTTTAAAAAAAGTTTGCCGTCCATTTTTTTGAGGACAAGTGATGTTTTCAAATTCTTCTTCATTGCCATGCCCTGAAACGAGCGTTTGGCGTTCCCAGCTCTTTTTAAGGTTTTGATTATAGCTAACAGCACTACATAACACCTGAAATTGAATGTTTTCACCCAAAATAAAGAAGGAAAAACCTAATGATGAAGGCGGGATAAAACGCCTCACAAACATTGGTTCTGCTGTTTGCGTATCTTCATTTTGTAAATTATTTTGCTCTACATTACCATCTATATCATCAAAAGAAGGAGAAATTGGACATAATATGCCACAAGGAAAGCGTTCCGTAGGTAGTGCTTTGAGCTCTTCTTCTAATTCTAAAGGGCCGATTAATTGTCGACGTATCCAGTGAATAAACTCTTTTCGCGGTTTAGTAAATAGTGTCATTTAGCTTTCACCGATTCCTATTTTTAAAGGTTGTATCCTTGAATTTTTTAATATTTACTTTTCAAACCTTAATAATATTACTTGTTGCCTTGAGAATAGGGTTTCCCTTCGGTATTTCAATATTATCTTGTATTGACATGTGAAAAAGTAAGGTTACTTCCTCACCATCTTACCACTTACATTATCCATACGGTACTGCGTAATAGTGCCATCCACGATGCATTCACACACTTTTATGGCAGTATCTTTATCCACAGTGAACCACTCTTCAGGGTGGTATGTGCTACCGTCTGTACTCATGAGCGCCATATTCAGGCGTTGTTGGTATAAAAAAGCATGGATAAGGTTTTCAAATTTCTGCGGATTCAAGTTGAAGCATTCAATGACCGCAAGAATACGCACGGGAGCTTCAAGGAAGGTGGATTCCTTTTCAGCATTTTTAATGCGTTCCTCCACGTCCTGTGTTGTATAGCCAATTTTTACCAGCATTCCTTGTGCTTTAAGCTTCGCTAGTACAGGGGCGGTACTTTTTGTGGCAAGGATATAGATAAATCCTGACGGGTTATTTTTAATGTCAATATCTACAGGGGCAGGGCTAAAGAGATTAGTAGAATAATCCACCAAGCGGCTGTGCGCATTTTTATACAAAGCTCTAGCAAGGGAGCGTTGCAAGATATTTGTTTCCGTACCATTGGCAAAAATCACACGCAAACGGGGGTTGTTATATCTTTCGTCATGCTCTCGTGCATCCATGACAGAATCCACATAGCACAGCAAGCCACGCAAGACAAGCACTTGTCCCACATGGGCATCGGCTTCGGTGGTGAAACGCTTAGCAATGACAGCCTTGTCGTTGATAGCTTTTTGTACATCGGCAAAGAATTTTTCAAAACGATAAAAATCCTTACAAGGCTTTCTGGTGGCTATTTCATCGGGTAATTCTTTCTCTTTTATCTCACTTTTTGTCCTTGGTATAAAAATAGAACTATCAATGTCCTCCAAAAGGCCAAGGTCATCATTGTCAAAAATATCTTCAATAGTGGTAATGACTGCTTTCGGAGCAACATTCCCTTTCGTTTCCAATAAACCCAAAGCATCATGAACCATCATTTTAGCCCGTAAGTCCGAACGTTTTCTATACGCTTTGAGACTATTGCCCAAGCTCCTTTCGGCTGGATCACTTGAATTGTCTTGAGGCTCACGCCCCTGTTGCCGTACAAAGGTTTCAATTTCTCTAAATTTTACTAAAGCTTGCTCTTCTTTGGGAGTGTTTGACGCTTTGAGCGTAGGCAAATCCTGCAATAAACCAAGGTCATCATCCTCGATAAAAATATCATCAAGTTTCAAGCGCTTGAGCTTCTCTTGCCGTAATTTCATGGTTATGTCACCTTATTACGTTTGATTTTGCATTTGTTGTGCTTTTTTATGACGAATAAAAGCCAGTGCTTCCGCCATGCGCCGTTCAAGAGCATTATCGGCATGACTAGACGGCTCTCTCTCAAATTGCTGTTTAAAATCTTTAATGCGAGGCCAGAGCAACACCGCTTCTTCCTCTGTAATATCGCTACGCTGTGCCGTCACAGTATCTTGAATAGTCTTCAGCATGGGAGCAGTAACAGCCTTAGAAAGAATCTCATACGCCCCTTGAAAGGGATTGACGCTGGCAATAAGGTTAAAATCTAATTGGTCTACGTTAATAAGCCGTTCACCGATACGTAAAAATGTGCGCAGGTTGGGCGTTCTTTCGCCATCATCACCAACGTTGTCACCATCACTAACTTGTCCCGTATTTGATATTTCATTACCAACCTCTTCAAAAACAAGTCCGCCACCGGCAGAAATAGTCATATTCGTTTTCACTAAATCATTGAGAAGAGACACTTCTTCTTCCGGCAAATCAGGGTATAACCTTGTAATAATTTTAGGCACTTCTACTTCCGTAACCACTTCGGGCTCTACGGTTTGGGTAATGATGGGATTAAGCACTTCTGGTGTATTCACCAAGGAAGCAATAATCTGCCCCACACCGCCAGATTGTAATATTTCACGTATGCGTGGCGAAACAGGGTTTTCTGAATCATCAATTTCAATTTCACCGGGTTGTAAAGTCTCACCCGGGCGTATGGTAGAACGTGGACGAAAGGTTACATTGGGCGCAAGCACTTCTCGCATGAGCAAGGAAAGGGCTATGGCTTTGAGCATATTGTTTACTGCACCTTTAACGTCTTCATCTTCGGCATCGGGTTGGGCAATCAAATTGGTAAATTGCGCATGAGATTTACCTTCACTGTCACGTGTGGCCCGACCAATGATTTGCACCACTTCCGTTAAAGAAGCACGGTAGCCAATAGTCAACACATGCTCACACCAAGGCCAGTCAAAACCTTCCTTGGCCATACCAAGAGCAATGATAATATCCATTTGGTCGCGCTGTGTTATGTCACGTAAATAGGCAAGGGTATAGGGGCGCAGCTTATCAGCAGTAACCAAGTCCGCCACTTTAAGTAGTTTCCCTTCAGCGGTTTTCACCGTCATAATGCCTGTTTGTGGGTCTTTTTCCACCACTGTTCCCATAATATCTAAAATGGCGTCCACTTCATCCAATTTAAAGCCCGTGGACTCACCAGAGTTAACATTGGGAATGTGAACGATGGTTTTTTTGCGCAAGTCCAAAACCTCTTTCACGGCATCGACATAACTGCCTTGATAGAAATGGTAGCCAAGCCCCAAAGATTTCAGATGTTTATAGCCGTTTAATTGTTCATAGTAGGTATAGGTGATATGCGTAAAGCGGGATTCTGCTTCCGGCAATAAAATGGGCACTTGGTCGCCCCGAAAATAAGAGCCGGTCATGGCCACAAGGTGCGCCGTAGAGCCTTGCATAATGGTATCCACCATTGCTCCAAGCTGGTTGCCTTCCGCGGCAGAAGTGTGATGAAATTCGTCAATGGCAAGCAGAACATGGTCTAAAGCATGTATATTTTGCAAACGCTCAAAGGCAAAACGCAAGGTTGCATGGGTGCAGAGTAAAAATTGAGCCTTGGGATCAGCAAGGAAAGCCAGCACTTTGTCAACTTTACCTTCTTTGCCTTGGGTACAAAGATTATAACCGCTGTCAATCTTCCAATCGGCATAAAAGCCATATTTCTTCAAAGGAGTATCGGCGAAAGAACCACCAATGGAAATTTCCGGCACGGCAATAATGGCCTTTTTCAAGCCCTGACGCAGCACTTTGTCTAAAGCTAAAAACATAAGTGCCCGTGATTTGCCCGAAGCAGGCGGTGCTTTTAATAATAAATATTGCGCATTTCTGGCGGCAAAAGCACGGGCTTGCATTTCACGCATACCCATAGGGTTTTGTTTACTGCTTTGGCCTGTTTGGGCATAGGTGACGTGGATAAGGTCGGGCATGGTGTTTCCTTATATTACTTATGAGCATAATCAGTTATGAGTTTTTCAACTTCATCTAAGTATGTCGTATCTCTAAGGCCAAGTTCTCGCATTTCATCTCTGATTTGATTAGGGGCATCATAAGCTTTGTATAGTTTGGCAAGTTTAATTTTTTGTTCATTGTTTAATGTATCTGGTTCAAAAATATTTATTTGAGTGTCATCAGAGGTGTACATTTCCACTGTGGCAACATCTAATGCAAATTCTTTTTCTCGCAAAAACATATATTTCATTGCAACAGCAATTCCTGACTTATGCCCCAATGTAAGTTCATTTGCCATTCCCATATAGAAGCAGTGGTCTGAACGAAATAGAGGATCGTCATAAGCACGTTTACCATATATTAGTTCAAGTGCAGCTCTTGTTTTTACTGCCGTATCAATATGAATTTGGGCATCTCTCTTAACGAATAATAATTTAGGTTGCTTTGATGTGCTGCCATTTTTGTTAATTGCCACAAATTGAGCATCTTGCTTACGTTTGTCCTTTTTTCTCCTTTTAAGTTCTTTTTTTTCTTCAACTAATATTTCATCTTTTAATACTCTATCTTTTTGCAAATCCTTGAACTCAAGTGGGCGTGGGAATAATGTGTTGTTTGTTGTTGCACTTTTTTTGCGAATAATATCTATGAGTTTAGCCATTGCTGAAGCTATGACATGCTTGCTTTCATGTTTTTTTAAAGCCTGGTATATGATATTATCCCATCTTTTATGCGAAGAGCAATCTATCAAAACTAGCCCTTTTGCAAACTCTTCCTCTGCAAGTATAGCTAAAGACACGGCACGAGCATAGCGTTCGTGGTCATACAAAATATTTGCCTCTTCAAGTAATTCAATGCCATTACTATAGCAAGCATGACTTGACTCTCTTAAGTTTTCAGCAGTTTTATCATCGAACAAAGAAAATTCTTTAGGCATAACTCTTCCTTTTAGTTTTGTGCTTGTATCAACTCTTCATACATCTTAAATAACACCTGTAAACGCTCTGCATCGTCAGCAAAGGGCTTTTTACGATAAAGGGCATCTACAGCTACATCAAGAGCGGTATGTGCCTTTTGTAAATCCTCTGGCATGGTTTCTGGATTATACATTTGTGCCAATGTCATATCAGGGTAATAGTCTCGTATATCTAAGATATTTTGGGCGAGAGACTCTATTTCTGTTTGTTGCTTTTGCGAAGCTTGAGGCCAAGGGAATGTATTGTAAACAATGGAAGCGGAATATCTATAATCACTTTTGAGGCGACCACACACCGTGCGCATCCAAGTCATGTGCATGAGAGAAGTGAGAATGCCAAAATGGTAAAGGGTGGCATTTGGAATTATTTGGAGTGCGTTAGATGCAATAGTAGTTTCTCCTTGAAAACCAATCGGGATATATTTTCTATTTTCAGAAGAGGTACTTGGTACTATTAAGTAGTCTGTATACGGATGTGCAATTTGAGCAAATAAGTGGGGAACTTTTGCATATTGATTTGTTGTTTTCGCCGTGCTATTTAGGCGAAATTTTTTTACCCTTTCAATTATTGAAGAAAGTATTTCATCTTCAAAATTTATAGTTTCATGATGTAGCCAAACACAAAATCTTTGGTCATTGTGTAGGTACTCATCAACACCAATATAAGGTCTGATAATAGATTTTAAATTTGGACTTTTATTTACAATTTCACCTTTTTCTTGCAATGACAAAACAAAATGTCCACCATCTCTAGGTTGACTACCAAATTTCATACTTGGCACATCACAAAGTGGTTTTTTAATGGCTTTTACAGCATTTGACTTTATGCCAATTAAATAAGGTGAAATATAATCAACTGTATTTTTAGTGTTTTCAGAAAATAATACTTTGACATTTTGTTGACTTATAATTCTTGAAAAGCCAACAATAACACAATGTACAGCTGCGCCACCTCTTGCCTCATTACCCCATTTGAATGTTTGATATGCAAAATTTATTTTAATATCATAACAATCTTTCAAAGTATTCCACACAGGAGCTACTTGTTCACCTTGACAGATGCTATTTGTGCTGACAAAAGCTGTTTGAATGGCATTTTTTTGCATTATCTGCGCGGCCTTAAAAAACCATGCTGTTATATAATCTAGGTCTTTAGTAGCAGCAAGATTAACCGTCGACTCTGTTTTCTCATTTAAAACCACGTTTACCAAGTCATTTTTTTGCTTGCTATCCATCAGGCGCGCCCCACTAAAAGGCGGGTTACCAAAAATATAATGCAAGTTATCAGGCGCGACTACATCTTCCCAAGGGATGGTCAGGGCATTGGCACACACAATATTTGCCGCATGTTTGAGAGGAATTGACGGAATGACCTGGCCAAAAACTTGGCCAAGTTTTACATTCATAACGTGCTCAGTGAGCCACATGGACACTCGGGCAATTTGTGTGGGGAATTCTTCCAATTCAATGCCATGAAATTGGTCAATGCTTACTTTTGATAAGAGGTCTACATTCATCCAGCGAGGGGAAGACTGAGCTTTTGTATCTTGCAAGGCTGACAAGACTTCAATTTCAAGTTCGCGTAACTTACGGTAGGATACAATCAAAAAGTTACCACAGCCGCAAGCAGGGTCTAAAAATCCTAATGAGCCAAGTTTTGTGCGGAATACTTCTAAGGCTTTATTGCGTATCGAATCTTTGCTAAGTTGTAAAATACCCTCAAATTCTTCACGCAAGGCATCGAGAAAGAGCGGCTGTATGACTTTGAGAATATTCTTTTCACTGGTATAATGGGCACCGCGTTCTCGCCGCTTTTCCGGATCCATAACCTCTTGAAACATAGAGCCAAAAATCACCGGGGAAATATCACTCCATGTCATCTTACCGCATTCAATAAGCAATCGCCGCGCCTTTGGGTTAAATTGCGGCATGACAATAGTCTCTTCGAAAAGGTCACCATTGACATAGGGGAAAGCTTGAAAGATGGCGGAAAATTTTTTCCGTGCGGGGTCATTGTTTGGCAGATTAAGCACAGTAAAAAGCTTGCTGAAAAAGTCGGTTAAGTCATCACCATCTTCCGTCAAATTCTGTATAGCATTTGTCATTTGATTTTTTTGTGGAAAAATATCAGTGTCTTCGGCAAAAAAACAAAACAAAAGCCGTGTTAAGAACACATTGAGGGTATGTAAGTCATCTTTGCCATAATTATTGGCGGCGCAAATTGTGTCATAAAGCCGCCCCATTTTCTCACAGGCTTTCACATCGGCAGGGTGTTCAGTATGCTCTAAAACCTTGTCATATTTTCCGGTAAGCGGCAGAAAAAATTCATAGTAATTGGGCAATTCATTGAAGCCAAAGATGGCCGTATCGTCCACTTTACGGTCATAAGCCGCAACTGTTGTAAAATCCGTCACTACAATAAAGCGAATTTTGTGTGCTGTAAGCAAGGGCAACTTACAAATAGCATCAAGCTCAGCCATAGGGGAAGCACCTTGCTTTAGCGGCCGGAAATATATCTTCTGCGCAAGAGCAATATCTTCCTCAATGGTCGCCACATTACGCTGCCCATGCTCCATCTTCAAGCGCTTGATGGCGGCCTTTGGTGTGCCGTAGGCCAACAAAAAATCGCAAATGAAATCTTCCTTATTACCATTAACAAGAAGGGCTTCAAGATCACTGACTATTTTGGCCTGATTGAGCTTGGACATAATTCACCTTATCACAGACGCAGTAGAAAAGCTTAATTCTTATGATATTATATTGTCATAAGGAGGAGAAAAAGGCAACCCATGTGAAATATTGTGGGAATATTGATAAAAAATACTTCTACTGCCCTTAAAATGCTCCATAATTAAAGCGGTGTGTGAAAGTTTCATTTAACCTAAAATGGAGGGGTAAGAAGTCCAATACTGGAGAGCACCTTAATTGCCTTGATTGGGAGCGAGAAATAGAACGCCAGAAATCACCTGTCCGTGGTAAAATAGAATATCTGTTTTGCGACTGAAGGGAATCATTGCTTTTGTCAAGACAGTGTATTGCAGATTTTGCAAAGACGCTCATCGTTTGAATGCACTATTTGCGGAGACTTATTTATTGATGCGGCCCCTTCGGGGCGCCTTTTACAGCCAGTTTAAGGGGGAAGTGTGTCTTGTTTTCAGTAAAAGGCAAAAGAATCATAGCTTTTTGGAGTTTTGAAGTGCAAAGTTATATTTCTTGACCTCAAAAACTCCGACCAAAGACTATAGTCTTTTCACTCGGGCTTACCTTGAAAAACTAAATAATATTATGAGGTCACTATGGATGATGATGCATATTTCAGTAAAAGTCTAGAAAAAGAAAGATTGATACAAGATATTATTGTTTCATCAATAGAACAACCTGTTAAAATTGGAAATACGAATAGGTTAATCAGATTCATTGATAAAATTACATTAAACTCAGACAATTATTACAATTTTCATGAGCTGTTTTACCGTGGCCATTCAAAAGCCAGCTATAAAGTGCAGCCCTCTGTTTTTCGTAATCACCATGCAAATGAAGATGTTATATTTCAAGAGTTATTACTTGCGACCCCAGCTGATTTTATAGAAGATAAGACTACTTTTGACAAATTAGTTCGTATGCAACATTATGGCTTGCCCACCCGACTTTTAGATATTACAACAAACCCTTTAGTAGCACTTTATTTTGCTTGTTGTGAAAATTTCAAAGAAGACGGGGAGTTGTTATTATTTAATATTGATAAAGGGAATATAAAATATTTTGATTCAGACACCGTAAGTATACTTTCAAATTTGAGTAGATTGAAAATTGAAGAAAAGTGTAAACGGTTTACTGACGGAATTAATACTGCGATAGATAGCCAAAGTGATTTGTTCTCAACTTTTTATTTGTTATTAATGGCTAAATATATCAATGCGACAGAAGTTCTTTTTGGAAAAAATGAAGAAATAGCATTTATTAAAGAGCAACAACTAGGAAAATCATCTTCAGAAAATAGGCAATTTGAGATTTTAACTGAGGTAAAAAATGGTATTAAAGAATTTGAAATAGTTGGTAACTATATTGTGTTATTTATGGACCAGGCATATGAAGTGCTCAGGGAATATTTAAGTGAATCAATTTTAAATATACAAGAAAATATCACATTCAATCAAGATGGTTATGAAAAAGGCTTGAATAAAATTTCATCTTATTTAATTCGTTATATAGAATTTATAAAAATAGTTTTTTCTAGTTTTGAATTTTTAAATTTCAAAGAAATTACAAACAATTTAGACGAAAAGGTGAAAAGCATAGTTGATAAAAATATCCCAAGTTACATTCCAGAAAATATATTAAATAAGTCAATCATTGATGAGCTGTCATCACTAAATAGCGCTTTACAAGAGTTAATTGAAGATTGCTTGCAAAATAAACCTAAGTCGTTGAACCCTTTACTACAAAGTGTAATATCTGAAATTGCAAAGCATCATCAAAAAAGTGATGAAATTGATGTAATTCGTAAAAAAAGCGAAAAAGAAATTATAAGAATGTTTAATGATAATCACATAGTACAAAAATTGCTTCACTTTATAAAAGATGAAAAACCAGCTTTTCGCCCTATCATTAATCCACAAGATTTAGATAAAGTGATATGTGTAAAAGCAAAAAAAAACAATGAGAGAATTATATCGCAATCTGGGGAGTTTCTCCTATTTGGAAACAAAGAATGCCTCTATAAATATTCTGTTAATGATAATATTCAAATTATTCGATTGATAATTCCAAAGAAAAGTAAACAAAATATTATTAAGGAGTTAAATTTATTAAATATCAATCAGGCGACTCTTTTCCCAGATATTCAGTCTCGAGCAAATCATATTAAAGAGAAATATGATATATGAGGGGACTTAATGAGAATGCCACTAGCTTTTTAAGATAATTTTTCCTTAAAGTTCAGAGGTTACTCAACATTACTGAAAGAAGAAAGCGATAGGGCAATGAATTTATTGATAACTTTCACATGATAATCCGCCGTAAAAGTTTCCTCTTCCCGACTCCGCATGTTCTCACTTTTTGGGGAAGAGTGTCTCGAAGAATTTTATTGTGTCGATGTCAAGGGCGGTCATGATTTTATCGATTGTGACGACTGTGGGGGTTTTTCGATTAGTTTCAAGCTGGGAGATATAAGCGGCTGTACTGCCTATGGCCAGCCCTAAATGCAGTTGACTTACGTTTTTTTCTTGGCGAAACTTTTTAATGATTTCACCCATTTTCAAGTCTTTAGCCGGGGTTGTTTTAGACTGGCGCAGTGTTTCTCTTATTTCTTCAATCTGTTTCATAGTCTAACTTTCCTTTATTTTTCATTTTTAGGCTACACCCTATAGGTAAACTTGCTTTAGTATATACTTCTAAAGAGAAAGTTTGTGGAAGCAGTATCGGTAGAAGATTTGAACGGGGTATATAAATTAGCAGGGTAGTCACTTTTAAGTCGTCAATGTGAATTTGGGAAATTATTATATAATACTTGTTGGCATAACATATTCAGATCACAAGGGAATATCCTGAATGCTATTTTGGCCATATGTATCTGTAAGACTTATCATAGTACCCAAAATATGCTAGCGAGGAGCTTGCCCCAAACCATCTAAAACTTTCTGCTGAAGCTCCATATAGAGTTATACCAAAAACAAGTGGAAATAAAATTTTCTTTCAGAATTTTCTAGCGAGTAACATATTCGGGGTAAAGTAAATATGGATTTTACAGATAATGGCTTGACGGCCTGGGAAGCAAATGCAAAGTTTTGGGATGAACAAATGGGTGATGAATCAAATTTTTTTCATTGCGATATCGTAAGGCCAAAGGTCGAAGAACTGCTTGATATAAATGAAAATGATTTTGTCCTTGATGTAGCTTGTGGAAACGGGAACTTTTCGTAAAGAATGGCCCTAAAAGGCGCTCGTGTCGTTGCTTTTGACTATAGCCCGCAAATGATAGAGCTGGCGATTAAACGTAGGAATGATGTTCTGTCTAAAGTGGCGTTTCATGTTTGCGACGCCACAAATTATGCGGAATTAATGGCACTTAGACAAAGCGCCCCATTTACGAAAGCGGTTGCCAATATGGCGATAATGGATATATCTGAAATAACCCCATTATTTAAAGCTATTTATGAACTGCTTGGAATTAATGGCATTTTTGTTTTTGCAACACATCACCCTTGCTTTACTTATGAAAATGGCGATTATTTCTCAAGTTGCATTAATAAAGGGGTGGCGATAGAAGGTCAGCCCATGCTACAAAATTATTATCATCGTTCACTTAGTGATATTTTGAATGTGGCATTTGGCTGTGGGTTTGTTCTTGATGGTTTTTACGAGGTGCCTTTTAAAGGTGAAACTGTACCGATTATCATGACGGTGAGGTTGCGAAAGGCTTGAGTGAAATTTTAAGTTATCTCCCCAATTCGTTTCGCTCTGCTATTTTTGTTTTTTGCTTAAATTTCAAGCTGTTTTCTGTTGTTTCTACCATCTGGCCCCATTTTAGGGTGGCGAATTTTTGGGCCAGCTCGCAGGCCTTGGGGTCGTGGGGGCTGAAGTGGATTTCGGCTCCCGTGTCGCGGATGGTGCCTCCGCTTGGTAAGGTGAAGATTACTGTCCCCTTGGCATCGATTTTGGTTTGTATTGGTGGGATATTGGGTAAGGTGTTGGGTGGTTCTTCATTGGAGGGGTTAGCTTGTTGGGCCTGAGTTTGTAGTGCAAGGGCTTCTTGCTCCATGAGCTCGTTCATTTTGCTTATGCTTAGTAAAGCTTTTTTGTGGCTATAGGCTATGCCGCCGGTCTCGAGAATTTCCTTCTGTTTTTGCTGGGATTGTTGCTTGATGGCCACCGCCGCTTGTCGGTTTTTTTCGTAGTCTCGATAAAATCGCTCTTCATCTTCTCTGGCCTTTTCCGGCTCAACTTTGACCTTTTTGGAACGTAAAATGGCCAAAGCCACTTCATCGCCTTGACCGGCTCGATGTTGCAAGAACTTAGCCCATGAGCTATACGGTCTGGCCTTTCGGATTTCCTTTTCCTTGTCGCGATAAATCTTTCGTGACTCTTCCAGCTCTGTTTGCTCCCCTATTTTAATGTCGTGGAGCAATTTCATCTTATGCGCTGGCAACATGGGATAGCTATTGATGATTTTGCGTTTGTCGGCCCACTTTGTTTTAATCGCTTGGAACGCTCCTTTTTCGATAGCTTTTACAGACTCCAAGTCCGTTTTGCGCTGGGCTAGCTCAGCTTTGTATTGTTCATACAGATTATCCCGTTCATAACCCAGATGGAGCGGCACGGCTGTATAACTTTTTTCAGCTTTAACCGTAAGAAGTAACCCTTGAGAGGGTGGGCAAAACGGCCCGAGGCTTTTCTCTAAATTGGCCTTGCTCAAACCTCTGTCAATGTCGCTGGCCTTTGCTCTGTGTTTGCCAAAACGGTCTTGGAAAGCCAGCCCGTTGCCACTACGCTTGATTTCCAAACCCAGCTTGAGGGTGACGGTGTGGAAGTCTTCCCAAGTCGTTGCTGTGGCCACGGCTTCCAGAATTTTTGCTTTTTGCTTCAAGGCATAACTGAATAGAGACTGTTGCCCCGTATGAGCTTCAATGGTCTGTGCTTTGGCATTGGTTGTAATATCACTTTTATCTTTGGATTCATCAATGCCTTGGTCAGTTTCCAAACCATATTTTGCTTCAATTTTGCGGCAAACTTGACTCAATTTTTGGAAATCATAATAAGGGGCAGTACGATTAAATGTTTTGGGATTTATCATATTGTAGGCTATGTGCATATGAATATTGGACGTATTTTTATGCACTCCGCAGTGGCGTTGATGGTCTGAAAACCCCAGAGTTTCAGCAAAGTTTTCTTCAATTTCCTTGAAAATTTCCGGGGTCAGCTTCGCTTCATCTTCGGGCCGAAAACTCACCATTAAATGGTAGGTTTTTTCTTTTTTCGTGCGGGTATTTAAGCTTTGAGTAGCTTCAACTTCTATGATGCCTATATGATAATTATCGGCCAAGCAACCGGCTTGCCAGCTGAGAAGTGATTTTTCCTCCGGTTGATTTTTTGACTTAGCGTCGGCCACATAAAGAGCCAAAGCACGGTAGTTATCGTTACCCGGTTTGCGATCGATACGTTTAGCAATCATAGGGCTGTTATCTTTTCGTCAAGTTGGCGTTTTGTGGCCCGTATTTCATCTAAAAGAGCGTTGCCTTCTTGCCGACCAATGGCTTCTTCTGATAAGGCCAATTTCAAAAGGCCGCCTAAGCGACCCAAATCGGCACTGACCTTGATAATGCCCAAAACAGCCTCTTGGTCGATTTTGCTTTTGGGTTCGTGCCCTAGACAAACTCTTCGAATAAATTCAGATATAGAAAGATGGGTTTGCGCGGCTATTTTTGCCACGCTTTTATACTCGTCTGGAGTGACGTAAGACTTTATTACGACCTTGCCGGGAGAGGGCATAGGCTCCTCCATTCCTTAAGGAAACGCTATTTAATCAGCGTTTCCTTTGGATTTTTGAGCGTTGAGACGATAGGCGAATAAGCCCCCAAAGTGGCAGGATGGTAAATGGGCGGTCGGAGTAGGCCCACTTTACATATCCTGCCTTCGGAATCTTAGGCACAACTTAGCTTAAGTCTGCACAACGTTGCATTGTTCATGAAGTGCAGTAGATTGCTGAGTTGCGCTGAATTGAGCATGAATTTTTGCGGTAAACTCTTTTAAAAGCAAGTCTAATTGTTCATTTTCAAATTGTTGGGCGGGCATGGCACATTTTGGCTTGGTTGGGCAAATTTATCTTGCTTACCCTCTATATTTTGTGTATAGTACAGTGGGATATGATTATTTATGGTCGATGTTGCCACTCTCTTCTTTTCAGGACTTAAGTGGCTGTATCGTCTAGTCATCTCCAGAGATGAGTGGCCTAAAAGCTCAGCTACCAAGAAAACTGACTGGTCGTCTTGGGCCATCCAAGAGGCAAAAGTATGCCGCAGAGAGTGAAAAACTACTTTGTCCTGTGCATCGCTAATGCCTTTATTAAAGCCAAGCTTTTCGACTACCCGCGCATAGGTGTCACTCACGGTTTTAAAGGGTTCCCCTTGAGGATTTTTAAAAATAAACTCTCCGGGCTTTGGGTTAAAACTAGCCAACATGGCTGAAGCGGCATTCGGCAAAAAAACAGTTCGATTCCGTTTGCTCTTGGGGTCAACTATTCTGATTGTTCCCTTAGCTAAGTTGACGTGTTCGCCTTTAAGTTTGAGCATTTCACCTAAGCGCATTCCGGTGCTTAGACTTAGCAAGGCTAAAGCCCAAGTGTTTTCACTGCGCTCTTTAAGCGCAGCCAAAAGGCGCTCTGCCTCTTCACTGGTAAGATACCTTTGGCGGCGATTATCAGACTTTGGAATGCTTATTCCGGCAACGGGATTGGAGTGGCAACATAACCCCCATTTAATGAGCTGATTAAAAATTCTGCTGATTAATCCAACAACTTGTTTGATGGTTTGGGGTTGATAATTTTCCTCTGTGAGGTGAGAGGCAATTTCTTGGACGATAACCGGATTTATATCCTCTAGTTTTAAATGGCCTATTTTATCTTCCAAGTGTTTTTGGTAGCGCTTCAGTTCATTCGTTGGCTCTGATAAAAATTTGAATTTGCGCTCCCACACTAAATCCCAAGCCTCAGAAAATGAACAAGGACTAGAAATCTTTTTTGGTAACATAGTGCAGACCTCGGTATCTAAGATAAACCTTTGATACTAGAGAGGTCAACTTTTTCAGACGAAAAAACCTCGGTATCAAGGTTATACCTTATTTATCGAACTTTTTTTAACCATCCTAAAATGCTGGTGCATCTTGAGGAGGTTAAGGTCTACAGGAGCCCTCGTAGCTCAGTTAGGATAGAGCACAGGATTCCTAATCCTGGTGTCGGACGTTCGAGTCGTCTCGGGGGCACCAAATCTTCCGCTAAGTAAACCTTAACTTCAAGTACACATCAAGAATAGACACCAGATATGAGGGTATCAAACTTTCATGTCTTGGGTTAATTGCATTCGATATGGTAAATTTGGAAAGGCAACATTTTTGTGGACATTTTTTTATCGAACAGTTTGTTTGAACTCCACGGGTGTTTTGTACCCTAGGGAACTGTGGAGTCGTTTGTTGTTGAACCAATGAACGTATTGTCTCAGTTCCATTTGCAAGTGTCCCAAAGATTCAAAGTGTCGTCCTTTGCTGAATTCAGTTTTTATAATCTTAAACTGAGCTTCTGCCACAGCATTGTCGTATGGGCATCCTTTTGCACTTAAAGAGTGAATAATATTAAATTCTTTTAAGAGGCCAGCTATTAAACCGTTTTTAAACTCAGCACCTCTGTCTGTGTGGAATATGCTGAAATCATTTAGGTTTCCCTATAAGTTGTTTTGGCTGCCTTAAATTTTTTAATTGTATATGCTGAAACCAAGTTGTTTTCTTTCATTATTTTCGCAATCCTACGCCTTGAGGCTTTAATGCCAAGTAGAAAGAGTTCGGCTTTGATTTTCCTTGTGCCATAGGCAGAGCGGTTTGTTTTAAAGATTTCAATAACTTTAGGCGTCAAATTATCGATTTTTGGTTTTGAAGTTTGATATTTATAATAATTACTCCTTAGTTGCTTGCTCTGGTCGGAGTAGCCCCATTTTACATGCCCTGCTTATGCTCTATATTTTGTGTATAGTGTAGCGGGATATGATATTTATGGTCGATGTTGCCACTCTTTTCTATAGTCGCCCAATTTGCATAACACACTGAAGTCCCGACTCATGGCTCATCGGCGAAAAAGCACCGTATAAAAAGATGCTAACCGGGAGCTTTGCCTCGTGTGGTATAAGGGGAGTTAACATGGCCGGGGGCGACGTGATAGAACTTGTGCTGGCATCGCCTTGTTGTTTAGTGGAGTGCAAAGGGCGGTTTGAGGGATTTTCTGATTTTTCAGGAAAAAATCTTTAAAGCGGCACGGCCTTGTGTTATAATAAAAAGTGGTTATTTGTAGCGGCTCCAGTTTGGGTTTCAAAAAGCCTAGAACTGTTTGTGGCTTTTTATTTTGCTTGGTGCTTGTTAGCAAGAAAAAGCTTATGTAAGTTCACTTGCGTTGAGGGTTTCTTTGCTGACGCAGGCAGGCTTTTTGAGCTGTTTTCTAAGTTTCAAGCGGAATAGCTATAATATGGAACGAAATATCTTTTGTGAGGGTGCATCTGTCGGGGCCACATCATTTTTCTAAACGGCAAAAACGCGAGGCCGACCCTGAACTTTTGGCTTTAATTGAGCTTTGTCTCAATGCTTTGGAAGGCTTCAGTGCTGTTTTATTTGTGGCCGATAAACCAGATGGCCCCATGCGCCTTCGGGCTGTCAAAAGCCTTTCACCCCATATCGATGCGGCGGCCACCATTTATCCGGGGCAAGGTCTCCTTGGCTGGGCTTATAAAAACGGACAAAGCGTCAATGTTGACCAAGTTAGCTTTGAGTCTGAACGGCTCTTGTTTTATACTTGCGATGAAAATATAAAATCCTTTATGGCTGTGCCTCTGCCGGAAATTTCCGGAGTTTTGGCCTTAGATTCTAAACAACGTTATGTTTTTACAGATAAGAGCGCGAAAATATTAATGCAGTTTGCCAAAAGCATATCTCAAGTTTGGCGCCGGCTCTTTGGGCGCCCCACGAAACCACTCAAAGCCGAAGGCTTTGATACCGATACCTCTACCCACAGCGGCCAGAATCCCGAAAATGAAATTTGTGCCCTCTGGCAGGGCTTGGAGTTTTGCCTCTCGCATTCCGACCACGCCGGTGGCGGCTTGTCGGCCGCTTTGGAGCTCATTCGTCAATTCACCGGGCTCACGTGGGCATTTTTAACTGTTCTCAAACCGGGAGATAACAAAAACTACTATCTCATTGCCTTGAGCGACAACGCCCCGGAAATGCCGCGCAAAACCCCTTTGAGCTCCGGATTGGCCGGTTGGCTCCACACTAAGGAAAAGCCTCTTTATATTGACAAGTTAAAGGCTGACAGTCGCAATTCTTATGTTTTCCAAAAAAACGAACCTGACTTGGGTTTCCGTTCCTTTTACGGCTGGCCCATACTCTATAACGACCAAGTGCGGGGTTCTCTTGTTTTAGCCGGGCGTGAAGGTGAGACTTTAGATCCTGTGCTCATTGAAGTTTTAGATTGCGTTGTCGATAGGTTAGCCGCCCAATTCCATCTTGATCGCCTCATTATGAAGCTGATGGAAATGGAGGAGACCGACGCACAAACGAACCTCCCCAGTCGCGGCTTTTTCCTCGATAACTTGGCTCACCTTATGGAAGTTGCTGATTTGAAAGGAGATAAAGTCGATCTTTTCGTTTTGGCCACTTCCGGATTGGGTTCTTTTGCCGCTGAATATGGGCAAGCGGCGGCCGGGGCTCTTTTGAAATCACTGGCCAAAGAGCTTAAAGGAGGCCTTTTGCCTTCGTGGCGCTTAGGCCATGTTTCTTATGGTGTTTTCACTTTGGCGGTGCCTAGTGCTGACCGGGCGGAATCAAAGAAGTTTTTAAGTGCGTTTAAGAAAAAATTGCAAAACTGGCCTTTGAGTGATCACAGCGGACGAGTGGAATTGGGGCTCTTTCTGGCTCTGGGGACTTATCCCAACGATGGAGACAGCCCGGAGAAGTTATTGGAAGTGGCCCTTTTGGCTTTGGCCCAAGGTGGGTGAGAAGTTTCTGTCGTTTGGGCGGCCCTAAAAAAGTTAGAAACAATAGTAAACGCTAATTAATTAGTGTTTACAATAGCATAATATAGAGCCCTTGAAGGGGTTTTGGGAGCGGTAAATGTTATCGTTGATTGGCGGCTTGGCCATGGATTTGGGCACGGCCAACACTTTAATTTATGATAAAAGCAAGGGAATCGTCATCAACGAACCCTCAGTCGTAGCCTTGGACACAGTCAGCCGGGAAGTTTTAGCCGTGGGGACTGAAGCTAAGAGCTATTTGGGCAGGGCTCCACAAAATATTGAAGTTATCCGCCCTTTAAAGAGCGGTGTCATCAGTGATTTTGCGGTGACTCAGCAGATGATCCGCCGCTTTTTAGAGCTGGCCGGGGCCAAAAAGAAACTCTTCCGCCCCAAAATCATAATTGGCGTCCCCCGTGGTAGCACCCAAATGGAAAAGCGAGCCATCATTGAAGCAGCTGAAGAGGCCGGAGCCAAGACCGTTCATCTTGTTGACGAGCCCATGGCCGCCGCCATTGGTTTGGGCTTGGACATCACCGGCCCCAAAGCCCATATGGTTTTAGATATTGGTGGCGGAACCAGCGAAGGCGGCATCATCTCTTTGGGAGCCATGAACGTGGTGGAATCGCGCCGGGTTGCCGGTGACGATGCCACTTTGGCCATTGCCCGCTATATTTTCAAAGCCTATCACTTGGCCATTGGTGAAAACACAGCTGAAGAAATTAAAATGACCATTGCTTCTGCTCTGCCCATTGAGGCCAGCCGCACTTTTACCTGCCGCGGCAAAAATACCACCACCAATATCCCCACCGTGGTGGAAATAACTGCCGATGACGTGCGCAAAGCCTTGGAAGATATTAATGTTGAGTTCATCAACATGGCTGAACGGCTTTTAGCCCAATGTCCCGGTGAATTACGCGGCGATTTGCACGAAGCGGGTGTCCATTTAACAGGTGGTGGCAGTCTTCTGAAAGGCTTAGACCAACGCTTGGCCAAGGCTATTGGTTTAGAGGTCAAAGTGCCGGAAAACTCATTACTGTCAGTTGTCTTGGGTTTGGGGAAAGTCCTTGAAGACATGAACTTTTACAAAGATATTTTTGTAAATTAAAGTGGCCCCCTGTGTTCATTTGGCCCAATCACCCGGCCTTCACCACATCTTTAGCCAAGCTAAAGGGAGTGGGGCCTAAAACTTTAGCCCGCTTCGAAGAAGAAGGCTATTTCACTACCGGCGATTTGCTGGCAACTCCTCCGAAATTTTACCAAGATCGCCGCCGCCTCTCACCAATTGCCGAGCTGATCCCCGGGGCTGAAGCGCTGGTGGAAGCTTGTGTTTTGAGTAGCAAACTTTCGTGGTCGCCTAAAACTAAGCGTCGCTTCCTTACCTGTCGCCTGGAAGATGAAAACGGCGACACTTTAGATTTAATTTGGTTTAATGCCCCTGCCTATATGGCCAAAAGTTTGCCGAGGGGAACTCATGTTCGAGCTTTCGGCAAATTAAGCCAAAACGAAGGCGGACGCCGCACCATCTCTCATCCCGATTTGGAAATATTGACTGCTGACGAGCTTGGCCAAGAGCAAAATGACGGTGCCAAGCCGGGGCTTCGGCCTGTTTACTCCGCCATTGGGGAAATCCCCGGCAATTTGGTGAAAAAACTGGTGACTGCGGCCTTGCCACTCTTGGCCGAGTGCCCTCCGCTCATGCCGGTTTCGTGGTGCCAAGAGACTGGCTGGCTCGATCCCGTTCAAGCATTGGCCACGCTACACTCACCACCGAGTGATTTTTCTGGGCCGGCTCCGCGCCCAGCGGAAACAAAAGCCTTTGGCCATTTGGTGCGCTTTGAGTTATTTTTTTGGCGTCTTTTAATGCTCAGGGCCCGGGCGAAAGCTGAAAATAAGGTACCTCGTCCCCAAAGAGAAAAGGGGCTAAGCACTGCCAGAAATTTCTGGGCTAATTTGCCCTTTGCCGCCAGCCCGGAACAAGAGCGTGTGTCGGCTGAATTGTGGGCCGATTTAGCAGGCAATCGCCCCATGTCCCGTTTGCTTCAAGGTGAAGTTGGCGGCGGAAAAACTGCGGTGGCCGCAGCGGCCCTCTTTTTCGCCTTAGGTTGCGGAGGCCAAGGAGCCCTGATGGCCCCCACCGAGCTCTTGGCCCGTCAACACTATGAGTTCCTGAAAGAGCCTGCCGCTAAACTCGGTTTCCAAGTGGTGCTCCTCACCGGTTCATTAAAAGAGGCTGAAAAAAAGGAAATCCGCCGCCAATTAGCTGATGGTTCAGCCCAGTTGGCAGTGGGCTCCCAGGCTCTTTTGTCTGCGGCCACTTCTTTTAAGAATTTGACTTTGGCCGTCATTGACGAACAACATCGCTTTGGAGTGCGCCAACGCCTTTCTTTACGCCAAAAGTGCGCCTCCGTCGACCTTTTGGCTATGAGTGCCACGCCTATCCCCCGAAGTTATGCCGCCATTCTCTATGGAGATTTGGATTACAGTGAATTAAAGGGCTTGCTCCCGGGGCGTAGCCCGGCCGCAACATCTCTCTTTGCCGCCGAAGAAAGCGACAAAGCTTTCGAGCACTTTTTAGAGCTGTTGGCCCAAGAGGGCGGCCAAGGCCTAGTGGTTACTCCTCGCTTGGGGCAAGGAGAAAACCCCACCGAAGAAAGTGAACCTCAGGCCGGAAGCCAACTGCCTGAACTGGCTTCCCTTGATTTTGCCTATAAGAAGCTCCAAAAGATGGCGCCACCAAACATGGCTCTGGGTCGTCTTCATGGGCAGATGGATGCCGCAAGTCAGCAAAAAATTATGGGTGAATTTCGCCATCGTAAATGTCAAGTTCTAGTGGCCACAAGTATTGTGGAAGTTGGGGTGGACGTGCCATCGGTGCGGGTAATTTTAGTTGTGGGGGCCGATCGCTTTGGGCTGGCGCAACTTCACCAACTGAGGGGGCGTGTGGGGCGAGCAGCCGGGGAAAAGGGGCATTGTTTACTGCTTCCTCTAAAGGCTAGCGGGCTCAGCCGTTTGGCCGGCTTGGTGAACGAAAGTTGTGGGCAGAAAGTTGCGGAGCTGGATTTAGCAGGCCGGGGCCCCGGGGAGCAATTGGGCTTGCGTCAATCGGGCTGGCCTAAAATGCGCTATGCTCGCCTTCCGCAAGACCTGACTCGCTTGGCTGAGTCTCAAAAATTAGCCAAAAAAATATGGGCTGACTCAGCTGATCCTATCTGGCAGCATCTGGATTTTTCCACCATAGAAGAAAAGTTGGCCTTCGACGGCCCGCCTGACTAAAAATTTTATGAACTTACAAATTGACTTAAAAATTTAAGGCACATAAGTTCCCGTTCGGTAAGCGGCGATAATTTAGATGTCTCGGCTCTGACCACTCATTTTATTTAAGTGGAAATATTTTTGAGAGTAATTTATAATATTTATGGAACGGGTGCTTTTATCCGTATTTCGTTAAATGAGGTGCTAGCCCAAGCTGGCAAAATACCTAAATATTTCAAGTAAATTAGCAAAGGTCGCAAATAATTTGGAAAGCTCGTCAAAAATAAAAAAGCTGAAGCTTCAAGCTTCTGAGCTCATGCTGGCCTTATGGCATAATAAGCCGGGAGATAAGTTTTTTATCTGCAATCCATATGAAGACGAGTTTATTTTCGGCAGCGGCCAATCTGATGATTTCAAAAATGCGCCTTACCACCTCTATCCCCTAACTTTTTTTGCCAAAAAAAATGAGGTGCATCCAAAGGTTTTTGCCCATTACTGCATTATAAAAAATGGGGCAATTGTTTATAATTCCTTTCCGGCTTTGCCTGAAAAGCTAGAGTTAAAAAAAATAAAACATACCCTGACGCGCCACGATGACAGCTATGGTGATTGGCAAACGCTCTTTCAAGCTGTGCAAAAAAAAATTGCGGAAAAAGAGTTTGAAAAAATAGTGGCCGCCCGCAAAATTGAATTCACTTGTGTTGAACACTTCGACATTACAAGTATTTTATTTAATTTATTTGAAAAAAATATCAATTCTTATATTTTTGCCTATCAACAAAAAGATGAAACTTTCTTTGGAGCAAGCCCTGAGCTTCTGGTTGAAAAGAAAGTAAATCAAGTGAAAAGTTTTGCCCTAGCCGGCACAATGATTAAATCAGAAAGGGAACTGGCCGAGCAAAAGCAAAAATTTTTAAGTGATAATAAAAATATTTTTGAGCATAAAATTGTTACAGATTCCATAGTCCAAAGCTTTAAAAAATTAGGGCAAAATGTAGAGGTGGGTGAAAGCCACATTTTGGAGCTGAAAAATCTCTTCCACTTGAAAACAGAGGTTTGGGCTCAAGATGGAAATGGTGTAAGTGTTCCTGCTATTGACACCTTGACCTTAAAAGAACCCATGCAGACCACGCCGCAAATTAGGCTCTTGGATTGGGTGGCTGAGCTTCACCCCACGCCGGCTTTAGGCGGAAGCCCAAGAGAAGCTGCCCTTAAATTCTTGAAAGAACATGAACAATTTGACCGTGCTTATTACGGAGCTCCCTTTGGAGTAGTAGACGCTCAAGGTGACGGCTTTTTCATTGTGGCCATTCGGGCCGCCCTCGTCAAAGGGCGAGTGCTCAGTGCTTACGCTGGCTGTGGGATTGTAGCCCAATCTGATTGCGCCGAAGAATTTGTGGAAATAGATAATAAATTGCGGACAATAATAGAAGCTCTCTAAAATTATGGGCTAATTTGAACGCCATATCCATATAATTTATAGGTAAGTTGTTATAGATAATTCTTTTATCCCTTCGCCTGCTAGAGTTGCGACTATGAATGACCATATCCCTGAAATTGTAGATGAATTATATGAGCTTGGCCTAAGGGATGTCGTTGTGAGCCCCGGGGCACGTTCAACCCCGTTAGCAATCCTCTTTCGCCAGCATAAGTTCAATCTTTACGTAAATATAGATGAACGCTCGGCTGCATTTTTTGCTCTGGGCCTTGCGAAAGTCCACATGCGAGCAAGCATTCTTGTTTGCACTTCCGGTTCCGCTTTGGGCCACTATCTCCCTGCCCTTATTGAGGCAAAATATAGCCGCATTCCCCTTATACTTCTCACTGCCGATCGGCCAGCGGAACTGCTGAATGTCGGGGCCCCGCAGACCATAACTCAAAGAAATATATTTGGGGAATTTTCTAAATATTATGAAGATCTTAACTCAGCTGCAGCACAGGAGGGAAGCTTGGCCCAAAGCCCCGGAATGGCGGGTTCCTACCCACGATTGGCCATGCAAAGAGCTTATATTAACGCTCACCGTGCTCCTCAAATGGCCGTCCATATAAATGTTCCGCTAGGCGAGCCGTTAGTGCCTGATTTAAGTAAGGTTGACTTCTCAACTAACAGAAATGAAAGAGGTTTTTCATTCTGCTGTGGAGAATCTGACAATCAACCGTTTCTTGATTACATAAAAGACAATCTCAACCGAAACGGAATTATTATTTGCGGGCCAGGCAGCTCAATAAAAGATGAAGGCTATTATGCTGATATTATTGAATTGTCTTGCGTCCTTAAAGCACCTTTACTTGCGGATCCGCTCTCACAGCTCAGGGCCTACGAGCATGAAAACATCATCACTGCCTATGACGCCTTTTTGAAGTCAGAGAAATCTTTGGAAGTGCTGAAGGCAGACTATATTATACTTATGGGTCAACCACCTGTTTCAAAACGGCTTTTTCAATTTCTTCAAATGAATAATGGGGCCGAAATCTTCCAGTTAGACCCGTGTGCGGAATATAGAAACCCAGCGCTGAACACTGCAAAATTGATACAAATTTCAGAGCGGGTTTTTATTACAAAAATGTTGGCAATAAAGAATGAGCTGAAAGTCTCGCCTGATTTTAATTATTTAAAAAAATGGCAAAAACTTCAAAACGCAATGGCCGAGCACCTAGGTCGTGCGCAAGAAGTAGAAGTGCTTTTTGAGGGGAAAATATTCCAAATTGTTCAAAATACAATTGCTCAATATGCCCTAAAAAATCAGGTAAAATGCCGCTTGGTCTTGGCTAATAGTATGTCCATTAGAGATGCCGATTTTTTTTGGGCGGCGAAGTCTCAATCGATTGAGTTTTTCGGTAATAGAGGCGCAAACGGCATTGACGGCACAATTTCCACTGCCTTGGGAATTGCCGCTGCTGGGAGTCGCTTTAACGACGCTGATGCTATCGAAAATAAGGATTGCCCCACAGTTCTCATTGCAGGTGATTTGTCTTTCATTCATGATTTCAACTCATTAACTATGGGCCAGAAATATTGTACTAATTTAACAATTGTGCTTTTAAATAATAACGGTGGAGGAATCTTTCAGTATTTGCCCCAGGCAAATGTGCCCAATTTCGAAGAGCTTTTCTTGGTGCCGCACGATTTAGATTTCAGTGCGCTTCCTCAGTTATTTCAAGCAATAAAGTATGAGCAGGTAAATTCTTATGCTGATTTTTCTGCAGTATTTTCAGGAGCTTTGAGCGAAAATGCTTTGAAAGTGATAGAGGTTCCTATTTCAATGGCAGAGAGCAAAAGCCTTCATGAGTTTTACACGACACCCCCTGAGTGACACCTGAAAATGCCAAAGTTAATGAATATCAATTATTTAAAAATTGGCACCGGAGTTCCGATTTTTCTTTTGCACGGTTTTGCAGAAGACATGAGCACTTGGGATGAAATAATACAATTATTTCAAGAAGATGAAGCGCTTTCGGAGTTTGCCCTCTTTTGCCTTGATTTGCCCGGGCATGGTCAATCGGAAGCGCCCCGCCCCCCAGACGGATATTCACTTGATAACATCCTGAAATGTCTTCATGATTTCATTCACGCACTTCAGTGTGAGGGTAATTGTGCGACCGGGAAATATATACTCCTCGGCTATTCTTATGGGGGGCGCTTAGCGCTTCATTATGCCATAAAATATAAGGCTGAATTAGATGCTTTAATTCTGGAGAGCGCCTCTTTTGGCCTGAAAAATGAGTTTCAAAAGGAGCTGCGGAAGCAGGCTGACGAAGCTTTCGCCGAGAAAATCCAGGCTGAAGGGGTGAGCTATTTTGAAAGAACTTGGTCTCAAATGCCAATATTCAATAGCCAAAAAAATTTATCTCAGGAATCTTTTAATAAAGTAAGAAAGCGAAGATTGGCCAATAATCCTAATGTTTTGAGCAATACATTGCGGATGACTGGGCAAGGCGTACTTCCTTATATTCTGCCAGAATTTTTAAGGTTAAACCTCTCCACCCTTTATATTTGTGGCTCTTTAGATGAAAAATATGCTGCTCTAGGTCAAAGCCAAGAAATTGCTTCGCAAAGTTCTGTGGTGGTGGAAGTAGTTAGAGGGGCAGGGCACAATGTTCATTTGGAAAAATGCCAAAAATTTTATCGTATAGTGCGAGAGTTTCTTTTAGCTTGCCAACTAGAGGGCCAGCTCCGCTAGCATGAAGTGGAATCTGGCAATTTTTTCTGATCTTGAATGAGTAAAAATGGACATTAAAAGTATTGAATTAAGGCACATCCAGCTTCCTTTAAGGTTCAGTTTTAAGACGGCAAAGGGTGAGCTAAATAAGCGTGATACGCTTGTTATCAAGGCGATCGGCAAGGATGGCCTTTGCGGGTTCGGTGAAGTGGTTGCCTTTATGGAACCTTTTTATACGGCTGAAACTCTGCCTTGCGCTGCCGAAATTTTACGGGTAAAATATATCCCTGAAATTTTAGGTAATGATATTGCTGAACCTTTTGCTCTCCACCGCCTGTTTGCGCCTTCACTGCCGATGGCTTTGGCTGGGCTCGAAAATGCGCTTCTGGACTTAGCCGCAAAAAGGAAGGGGCAGAATATTATTGAGATGCTTTTTAACGAAAAATTGCCACCGCAAATTGAAGGGGGGGTGGTTTTGGGTGACATGCGTTTAGAGGAGCTTGCGCGGTCAGTAGAATATTCAATTGCTCAAGGATACCAACGAATTAAATTCAAAATCTACCCTTCAAGAAAAAAATCACCCCTTGAAAATTTAGTTAAAATTCGTCAGAATTACCCCGATCTCAAAATGATGGCCGATGCGAATTGCTCTTTCCCACTAACAGCGCAAGGCCGAGAGGAGGCCCAGCTGTATAACGAGCTGGGATTAGTTTGCATCGAAGAGCTTTTCGATATGAAAGGTAAACTCTTGCATGAATATTCAGACCAAGAGTGTCAAGTTTATAAAGAATCTTTGAGGAGTCTCAAATTTAAAGTTTGCCATGACGAAAGCATTCAGAGTCTAGAGGACTTGGAAACTGCTTTTGCCCAAAAAATTTTGCAAATGGTGAATATAAAAATAGGGCGCTTAGGAGGCTTGTTTTACGCCCAAAAAATAATTGAATTTTGTTGCCAAAAAAACATTCCTTACTTCATTGGCAGCATGGTGGAAAGTGGAATTTCGAAGGTGTTGCATGTTCAGTTGGCGTCCCTTGCCGGCGCTTGTCTTCCCGGTGATTTGTCAGATTCAACGAGGTATTTTCTCAGTGATTTAATTCGGCCGAGCATAACAGCTAAAAACGGGCTGATTCAGGTTCCTAATGGCCCCGGTTTGGGTGTGGAAATTGATGAGGTCGCGTTGGCTAAATATACTAAAAATTGTTGGATTTTCAGTTAAATTACGATCACGGAAACAATAATTTATCCTTCCTTATTCTTAACTTGGTGAGCTCCTCTCCCTCTCCTTCAGCGCCAAAAGTTTGGCTTCTCGCCGATTCGGCTTGTGGTTGGCTGTTTGCGGCAAGGCCTCAACAACAAAAACTGCCTTTGGGAGCCAATGTTTTGGTATGTTTTGGCATTTTTCCTGCCAGTTGTCTAGCTTGTCTTCCAGAAGTAAAACGACCTTCTCTCCCAAGGTTTTGTCTGGTAAAGATGTTATTTGCAAAGGGACTTTGAGGCATTGACTTAGTTTGTCTTCTAATTCTTCAAGGAAAATTTTCACACCGCCACTATTTATGATGTTATCGATGCGGCCTTGTAAGGAAAATGTGCCGTCTTTATTTAACACTGCTAAATCATTTGTGTTTATTGGCTCATTAGCTAGATGCGGAGCTTTGATAATTAGGGTCTGGTTGCTGGCCAATGATATGGTAACCCCGTCTAATGGAGTGAAATTAGAGCTTTTTTGTAAATTGCGAGCCGATAAATTTTGCCTAGTCGCCGGTGGTGTTTCTGGGTAAATAAAATTGGTTGAGTTGTTAACTTTTCTTAAGGCGACGTGAGAAATGGTTTCTGTCATGCCGTAGCTATGCCACACATTGCCGGTGATGGTATCGAGCATTGTTTCCAAATCAGCGGAAATTGGCATCCCCCCGAGAAGTAGGTGTCTTATAGTATTGAGCTTTTCTGTCCCATTATCTGAATCTAGAGTGTGGGCCGCTTGGTGCGGAGTCAAGGAGACAAAGTCAAACGGGCGAGATAGGGCAGCGCTGATGTCGCTTGTCGGCTGAGCTAGATGTAGATTGAAGCCGGCAACCAAAGCCCGCACCACCATCATCTTTGCCCCGATATGCTCTAAGGGCATGCAGAGTAAGGCATTGTTGCCGGGGCCCAGTTCAAAGAAAGAGCAAGTCATGATGGCGCTATTTATCATTTTTTCTTTTTCAATTTCAATGATTTTAGCTTGGCCGGTTGACCCGGAGGTCTTGACCTCTAAAGTGGGTTTGCCATCAAACCAGTGTTGTAAAAACAATTGTAAATCAAGACAGATGTCTCCTGGAATTGCCAAGTTTTCTGAAAATTCGGTGTTCAGAAAAGGCTCTGTGGAGTTGCCTGTTTTGTCCGGGTATGGTTTTGGGTTGCGACTTTCTTCGAATTCAGCTATTTCCCAAAGATTGCTTGCAGAATAGACTCTTCCAGCTAAGCGTAGAGTTTGGTCGCTACGATTAGTAATAAAGTTATGCCCAGAAAAAATAGTCATTTTTTTAGGGGAATTTTGGGTATTTTTGGAAGTCGGCTTTGCGTTTTTCTAAAAATGCCTTGCTCCCCTCTTGGGCCTCTTCGGTGAGGTAGTAAAGTAGGGTGGCGTCACCGGCCAGTTCTTGAATTCCGGCTTGCCCATCTAATTCTGCATTTAGCCCGGCCTTAATCATTCGCAAGGCCATGGGGCTGTGTTGCATCATGGTTTTGGCCCAGTCAACCACTTCATCTTCCAGCTCGGCAAAAGGCACAACTTTATTGACCAAGCCCATTTCGAGGGCTTCTTGGGCCGAGTATTGGCGGCATAAGAACCAGATTTCACGGGCTTTTTTCTGGCCAACCACGCGCGCTAAATAAGATGAGCCAAAGCCTGCGTCGAAGCTGCCAACTCGTGGGCCGGTTTGCCCAAAGATGGCATTTTCTGAAGCGACGGATAAATCGCAGACCACGTGCAAAACGTGACCACCACCAATAGCAAAGCCATTGACCATGGCAATGACCGGTTTGGGGAGCGAGCGAATTTGCTTTTGCACATCTAAAACATTGAGCCGAGCGACACCGCTGGGGTCAATGTAGCCACCGTGACCTTTGACATTCATGTCGCCTCCGCTACAAAAGGCTGTGTCCCCGGCCCCGGTCAACACAACAACAGCGATGTCGCCGGAATTTCGGCAATAAACAAGGGCTTCACTGATTTCCATGATTGTTGTGGGGGTGAAGGCGTTGCGGTAACGTTCTCTGTTTATTGTTATTTTAGCGATTCCATCAAAATAATCAAACAAGATTTCTTTATATTCTTTAATTGTTTCCCAAGCTCTTTGGGGCATAAGCTGTCCTCTTTTCAGGTGAAGTTCAAAATCTCATTATAAGTGAAAAGTCCCTCTGCTGGCAAGTTTTACCTCAGTGAGTATTTGTGGAGCTTGCTTGGGGGAAAGTGATTGTGCTTTAATTTTGGGGTAAATATGCCTTTAAAGTAGCCCATAAAAATAGCCATAGAGGGCTTGCCTCTATGGCTGATGCTAACGTTTATTAAACCTCTTAGCACCCTAGGCTTAGTGCTAAGTTTTGGTGTTTTACGTTAAGTCAATGCTGATTATTAGTGGAGTTTCCCGGGAGATGGGCGCTCACTTTGCGCATGCAGAAAATCATTGACGAGCACTAGGCGGTCTAAAATTTCAGAAAGTTTCTCGCGGTTATGATAAGATAAGTCTTCACTATCACTTACTATTTTGACAAGTAGTCTCAAGGCTTCGTCCATGGCATCGCTTATTTGGCGACGCTGTGCTGAAAGTTTGTGGGTAAAGCCGTTGCGAGCTTCATTTAAATAGCCTAAAATTTTTCGCGTGCAGATGGCCTCTTGACGGCTGGCCAAACTCAAACTGGGGCCATCGAAATCATTTGCTCCGGCCAGTCGAGCCACGATATGAGAGTAACCTTTAAACTCTTCATCTAAAAGCTCACGTTCGCAAAGGCGATCCAAAGGGAGCTCTACCGCCCGATCGGCGAGAGCATACATGTGCCCGATTACTCGATCCAACTCATCGAAAGTCTCAGTTGCCAGGCGGCAATCTTCAATGACTTCAGGCATATAAGACATTTCATCCGAGAGTTGTTCCAAAGAGTCAACAACGTCCAATGGTTCGCTCAGTAAATCCAAACCCGGTAGTTCTTGGGCCAAAATTCGCGCGACTTTAGCGTGCAGGCTCAAATCAGAACAAGCAGTCTCTATGGTGTTGATGGTAATCATATTCGCTCCTTTGGCATTTTGAGGTTTGGCTATAATTTTTAGTCGGAGCCACTGCTCCCTTTTGTTGATATTATTGACTTAGCAAATTCTAAGCCAAATTGTCGCAAGCCTCACCTTTTCAGGACGGCGAAAGCCGCCTTATTCTGCCAGATGTTTGAAGTTACTTCCGGCAGCGTCGTTCCAAAAATTTGGCATAAGCTCTCCATTTACTTCCATTTTGCGCGAAAGAACTTGGCGAGCACCGGCGATGCTGTATTTTTCTTCTTTCAAAAGAGTCTTGATTTCTTTCACCCGACTAACTGCTTCCTCATCATATCGTCTTTGGCGGCCGGAAGTGCGTAATGGGCTGAAATAACCATCGAATTCACTTTCCCAATAACGCAAAGTGTGAATGGGCACTTCGGTCAACTCTGAAACTTCACCAATGGTAAGCCAGTCTTTTTTAATGATCATCGGCATAATGGACTCCTTGAAACGTTTTTTTTAGCAAGTTTAAATGTTAGTAGTTTCAGCGACCAAGGGTTGCTGTTGCAGTTAGACTAAGCAAGTGGTATGCCAAAAAATGAAAAGCTCATAAGTGATTGATATATGTAGATGATATTGCAGACCTCTTCCCGCAAATCAAATGAACTTTGACAGGGAAAAGACTTTTAAGCTCGGAAGCGGCAGAATTTTCCCTTAAGATTCCTTTGAGGCGAAACTAAGATGAGGGTGTAAAATTAGTGGAGTGCTTATTTAGATAAACCTGAGAAAAAACATGAAAAAACCGTGGATAATGTCTTTAGAGAGAGAAGAAGTAACTAAGAAGGAAGAAATTTTAAGCGCCAAATAATTGACGAGCTCTTTGATCTAAGAGCGAAGTTAAGCCGTGAGTATCGAGGTTTTGGCCAAAAACATCACGCCACAGGCGAGGGCTTTCCATGCAAAAATAAATGGTAGTTTCAGGGGCTAATATTTCACGCAGGCCGCGAGCTAAATGACGATAAATGCGGGCTCGCAAAGGGCGAGGGTAGCGCATTTTGCCGTCTCCCCCCATTATAAATTCCCCATTGAAAATTTTACTCTTGGCATAGCGGGCTAGCATGACTTCCTTTAATGGCGGCAAATATCGAAAGCAGCCCAAAGAGACCCAAGCTATCGTTGCCCCTTTTAAATGGTGGTCAATGAGGCCGATTGTCTCGCTATAGCCCTCCTGCCAGTTGGGGTGAAAAATGAGGGGGTCAAAGTGAAGACCTATGGGGTAGCCAGCGTCGGCGGCTCGCCGGGCAGCTTCAAGGCGGGCTTTTAAGCTGGGAGCCTGGGGCTCTTCTTGGCGGCAAATTTGCGGGGCGTTGACGGAAAAACTAATCACCGTGTGCCCTTGGTGCTTCAGCTTCAATAAATGATCAACGTTAGTTGTTTTTGTTTTCAGCTCTAACACGGCTTTGCGCTCGGCAAAAATTTCCACCAGGCGAGTGCCCAAACCGCTCTCTTTATCTAAAAGGAGACTGTCGGTAAACTCCCCGGTGCAAAAGCGCAAAGGACGCTCGTCCGGGCTTTTGGCCAAAGTGCTTTCCAGTTCTGCCAGGCCATCTTCAATGTTGCCAAAAAGAACAAGAGAAGAGGTCTCGAGGTAAGCTTCTAAAATACAATAACGACAGGCCAAAGAGCAGCCTAAGCCAAAATGGAAAATATTAAGCCCACAACAGGTGTAGTTCAGGGTCGCCGGGCAAGGTTTGACGAAACTCCCGCGGTGGCGACTAAGCACAAGATCCCGCGGGCTGGAAGGAAGGGGCTGGTTGGCAGCAACAAGTTCCGGCGGGCCAAAAGACTGCAAACGGTCAGCCAAGGGACTTTTTAAGAATTCGGATTCTGCTTTTAGCTGTAAGTGGCCGATATTTTTTGAATTTTGGGATGTCACTTTTCGAAAATAGCCTCGTCTTCGTCATCGTGGATAAGGCTTTGGAAATCGGGGTTGGTGTGGAGCTCGCTCCCCCAGGCCATTAGCTTGGTGAACTCCTCGACACTGGAAAAAGTCATCGTCAAAGTAAAAGACAAATCCTCCAAACTGGGGTCGAGCTCCAAGCGAGCGGCTTTGGGGATCTTTAACGCGGCCAGGCGCTTTTGGCGTCGCTGGGCCAATTCTGCTAAAGAGGGGTGCCGCTTGGCCCAAAGGTGGCGTCGGGCTTGCTCTTCTGCTGCCGGGCGTCCTTGGTGGAGAACACTTTCTAATACTTTTTGAATTTCAATTGAAAGTAATAACTCGGTAAGCGCAACTTCCTCACGGCGGGCGTGATCTTCCAAATAATCCAGCCAAAGTCGCTTTTTCTGTTTGCTGGGGAGAAGTTGTTCGAAAAGGTGTAAAACAGCTAATTGGTCGGCTAAAGGCCAAGAAGCCAAACGGGCGCCTGTTTCTAAATCTAAACGCTCTGCGGCTAAGGCGGCCAAAAATTCTGTTGGTAAAGTGGCCGCTTGGGCCGCCCAAGTTTGAAGTTTGGGAGAAGATAGGCCAAGGAGGCGGGCTAGGCTCGGGGCGTCATCCGGAGATTTCTCACATAAAAATTGCCACATCAAACCCAGTTCCGCCGAGTTCCAGCCGCGGTCGCGATTATCCCGCAGGGCTAAAATGAGGGCTTCTTTAAGGCTCGTTTGGGTGGGCAGAACTTGAGCCGGAATTGTTTCCCAGCCTAAATCTTGAGCTGCCAAAAGGCGCCTTTGGCCGGCAATGACAAAAATATCTTCCCCCACTAACCATAATAAAATGGGGCGGTGCAAGCCATGGTCGGCAATATCTTGGCATAGCTCCTCAAGCTCCCTTCCTTGGGAAGGAGGGCAAAAGGGGCTTGGAAGATCCAGCGGAACTTCTTGAATTGCTTGGTGCGCCAAAGATAGAGTAAGCATTAGGCCTCGGCTATGGCATCAATTTCGATTTTAGCACCCTTGGGTAGGGCGGCCACTTGGACAGTTGCCCGCGCCGGGGGAGCATCTTGGAAAAAAGTTGCGTAAACTTCGTTGACCGGGACAAAGTCAGCCAGATCTGTCATGAAAATCCCGACTCGCACAATTTTATCCATAGAACTACCGGCTGCGGTCAGAATGCTTTTAATGTTGTTCAAAGCTTGCTGCGCTTGAGCGGTGGTTTCTTCCGGCATTTGGCCGGTATTCGGATCTAAAGGCAATTGGCCGGAGACAAAAATTAGCCCCCCACTTTTAATTGCTTGGGAATAGGGGCCAATGGCGGCCGGGGCTTTGTCGGTTTTAATAACTTCTTTCATGAAAGCTCCTTATATATTACTGCACAGACTAAAGGAAACAAGGAAATGCTGCTTCAAGTGGCCAAACCATAGCGGCGTTCCCTTTGGGCAAAAGCCGCCAAGGCCGCTTGAAAATCTTCCTCACCGAAATCAGGCCATAGGGTTTGAGTGAAATAGAGCTCAGTATAAGCACATTGCCAAAGCAAAAAATTTGACAAGCGCATATTGCCCCCCGTGCGAATAAGGAGGTCGGGTTCCGGCAAGTCAGTTGTCCAAAGTTTCTGGGTCACTTCCTCTTCGGTGATTGATTCCGCCGTGCGTTGGCCGGCGGCCACTTCAGCGGCCAAAAGGCGCATGGCTTGGGTGAGTTCGGCACGGCTGCCATAAGAAAGGGCCAAGGTTAAGGTCAGGGCCTCATTTTGAGCTGTAGCCGAGATGGCTGTCTTTAAAGCTTGGGAAGTGTCAGGCGGCAGAGAATCTAATTCACCCACCACCCGCAAACGGATTCCCGTCTTCACTAGCTCATCTAATTCGTTGTTAATATACTTTAAAAGCAGGGCAAAAAGGTTTTGTATCTCCTCTTGAGGACGCCCCCAATTTTCGGTTGAAAAAGCGTAAAGGGTGAGGTATTTCACAGAAGCTTTTTGGCAACAACTCAGAACAGCCCGCACAGGTTCAGCCCCCGCTTGGTGACCTTCGGATCTATTGAGCCCCCGTTTAGTGGCCCAGCGACCGTTTCCATCCATAATAATGGCGATGTGTTGCGGGGTTTGGGCAGTCATACTTCCTTCCATGCCGAGTTTGACCTACAGTGATTTCTTTGATGTTACGATTTGTGAGCTAGCTTTAATCCTACAATTATATTATTAGCACAAATTTAATTTTGATTCAATATTAAGCCAGGGCAAGAGCGTCTTATTTGTTAGCACCACGGGCTCCTACGGAGTAACTTTTCTGTAATTGAGCCTTTAAGCCCGCGGGCTCGCTAACGCTCAAACAGTAGGGCTTATGGCTTCAATTCCTGAAAAGTTCTCCTACGTCGCCCTTGCATTTTGTGCGGCCATGAATTTTTAAATAATATCGGATGCTTAACTGCTGCTGACGAAATAAAATAAGACGCTCTTGCCCTGAATATTAAGCCCTGTTGGTTGAAAAACTGTTTTGCAGGCAAATTAAAATTCTAAATTCTTAGGGGTGCGAGGGAAAGGTATTACATCGCGGATGTTGCCAACACCTGTTAAAAGCAATAAAAAACGCTCAAAACCAAGCCCAAAACCACTATGGGGGGCTGAGCCAAAGCGGCGGCTGTCTAAATACCACCAGTAGCTTTCCTGATTCAAACCCATTTCATCCATGCGTTTAGTCAAAATATCCAGCCGCTCTTCACGCTGGCTGCCTCCGACTAGTTCCCCCACCTTGGGCACCAATAAATCCATGGCCGCAACTGTGCGCCCGTCGGCAGATAAACGCATGTAAAATGGCTTAATGGTGGCCGGATAATCATAGACAAAAACCGGTTTTTGAAAGTGAGTTTCACAGAGATAACGCTCGTGCTCTGTCTGTAAGTCACTTCCCCAAGTGACGGGATATTCCCACTTTTGCCCCGATTTTTCTAAAATTTCAATGGCTTCAGTGTAAGGGAGGCGCACGAACTCTGTCAATAAATCTTTTAGGCGCAACAGTAACCCCGGCTCCACAAAGCGGTCAAAGAGCTCTAAGTCTTCTTGGCAGTTCTCAAGGGCGTAAGTCACTAAATGTTTGACCAAATCTTCAGCTAGATCCATATTGGCAGGTAAATCGGCAAAAGCGACTTCCGGCTCAATCATCCAAAACTCGGCCGCATGGCGTGGAGTATTGGAATTTTCCGCCCGAAAGGTCGGCCCGAAAGTATAGATTTTTCCCAATGCTAAAGCTAAAAGCTCACCTTCCAGTTGGCCGGAAACAGTTAAGCTGGCTTCTTTGTCGCCAAAAAAGTCGTCCTTTTCTTTCGCTCCCGGAGCTAAGGTTGTAACTCGGAACATTTCTCCGGCTCCTTCGCAATCGCTGCCGGTTATAATGGGAGTGTGGACGTAAAAGAAGCCCCGCTGCCGAAAAAAATCGTGAATGGCCCATGAAATATGGCTTCGCAGGCGGAAAATGGCTCCAAATTTATTTGTTCTGGGCCGCAGATGGGCTATTTCGCGTAAAAATTCAGCACTATGCCCCTTTTTTTGGAGTGGGTAATCAGGCCCGGCCGGGCCAATTAGTATGGCCTCTGTTACGACTAACTCCCACCTTTGCCCGCTCCCTTGGGAGGGAGCCAAGTTTCCTGTCAGGCGCAAGGCCGCCCCGGTGCCGGCCTCCTTGATAGCTTGGTATGTGGTCAACGCTTCGTCGGCTACGGCCTGAAGGTTGGCTAAAGAGGAGCCGTCGTTTATTTCCAAAAAGGAAAAGCCCTTGGCTTGACGCTTTGTCCTGAGCCAGCCTTCAACAATCACGGGCTCCTTCTGGGGAGCGGAATCAGCTTTTAAAATATCAACTATGGATCTTTTCATCACCGACCTCAAATTGGGGAGAGTTGGTTTTTTAGGCTTAGTTTTTCTGTGGCGACTAGTTAGTCGCCGCTGCAAAAGGTAATAACAACTAGTAATGACTGATGAAACAGCGAAAAATCAAGGGAAAAATATGCAAGGGAATTACGTCCTTTTTAGCAAAACCCGGTATATTTTTCCCGCGAAAATGTCGGTAGCGGCGGCTAAGGCGACTGCCGTCCTGGCAGGCGCCCGCAGGCAAAGCACCAGCCGGAATTTACTTCCGGCGTCTTTTGCGAACGCAAAAGGGTGCGATAGCATGCGTGCCTCGCTGAAAAACGACTAAAAAGGCGTTTTTCAGTATCGACTAGTTAGCATCTCCTTACAGCGTAGGCAAATTTGCTTACGTTGCCGCCGCCTTTAATGAGAGGAAAACCTATGGTTTCCCATTTCGCAGAGGGATCATGAAAGGCGGTGTGCCTTCGGTGATTTATTTTGCTGGCAGAATAAATCAGTGTTTACTGAGCAGCAAATAAGTCGATAATGGTGTTGCCATTAGATGTTACATGGCAAACTTTACCAAGAACGTCCTCAATTGCATCTTTATCAAAGCGGATAGCTCCCCCAAGTTGTGAGTTTTTTTCAATGGTCATGACCCAAATATGATCTGTCTCCGGCACTCCAACGGTGACGCCATAGTAGTCATCTTTTTCAATGACAGAAGAGATGTAAAGGCGTTGGAATTGAGCGTTGACCACGCAAATGGGTGCGCTGCGGCGCAGAAGGACGTATGTTGAGCTGTTCTTTTGAAGGCTCTTTAAAGCATCTTGGGCTTGCTTCACGACCGGAGAGCCGGCCGGCCCCTCGTATGTCATGGTTTCTATTTCGGAATTAAGCACCATTTTGTATTTATCGCCTGTTAACTCTAAACTGAGACTGCCACTTTCATATTCGTCATAATCACACAAGGTTATGTCTGTGGCAAGGGCAAAGGAGGGAAGAGCCAGAGTTAAGCTTAAAAAAAGGGCCGTAATTAATGTTTTGGTGTTTTTCTTCATGATTTCCCCTTGTTGTTTTAGAGGTTAAGGATGAGAATGGTTCCGCTATCGGTGTGCTTTTTAAAAAAGGGCCGTAATTCCTTGGTTGGCAAAGAACTACGGCCCCTAAATTTTCTCAAGAATAAAATGGCGGAGAGAGAGGGATTCGAACCCTCGGTGGAGTTTTAAGCCCCACACTCGCTTAGCAGGCGAGCACCTTCGGCCTCTCGGTCATCTCTCCGCTGGCAGAAAATAGAAAAAATAATTTTTTCTTCTTTTCAACTCAAATCAAAATTATATCACTGTTTACGTAAAGAAGTAAAGCTTTTTTTTCAGGGCCATGGAAATCAATTTTCAGAGATTTTGTGGAAAAGTTATTTTAAAATAAGATTTTACTTCCAAAGCTTCCATTTAAATAACATTTTCGGTGATGAGTTTTGGGATTTTTACGAAGTAAAAAACCAAAACTCATCACCCGTAAAAGTTTTTTGAAGGGAGGTCTGGAGGGAAACTTACTACAGGTGGTAGTGCGAAATGAATCGAACTCTCAAAGGTTATATTTTATAACACAACAGCACTGGTATAGATTCAAAAAAGTTTCCCTCCAGAAAACTCTAGAAAATTGATTTCCGTGTTTCAGGGCCTCAAAATGTTGACAAGCTAATCTCTTTAGTTATAAGATGTAGTGACGTTTCGTAAAATACGGGCTGATTGAAACGTTTTTTGTAACACTCATTTAGGGAGGTTGTATTATGACTAAAACAAAAGGTAGTCAAACAGAAGTAAACTTGCTAACTGCTTTTGCCGGTGAATCTCAAGCTCGCAATCGCTATACTTTTGCTTCTTCTGTGGCCAAAAAGGCCGGTTATGTAAAAGTTCAACAGATTTTTGATGAAACTGCCAACCAAGAAAAAGAACACGCCAAGCGTTTGTTCAAATTTTTGGGAAACGACCAAGAAGTCACCATTCAAGCGTCTTTCCCCGCTTTTGGCCCGCAAGATGACATCAAGTTCCATCTCAAGGCCGCAGCAGAAGGGGAGCATTACGAACATACCGAAATGTATCCTAATTTCGCTAAAGTGGCAAAAGATGAAGGTTTTGAGGAAATTGCCGAAGTCATGCACAATATTGGCGTGGCCGAAAAGTATCACGAAGATCGTTTCAATGAATATTTGGATGAAATTAAAAACGGCACCTATTTCAAAAGCGATTCCCCGGTAGTCTGGCGTTGCCTCAACTGCGGTTGGATTCACGAGGCCAAAGAACCGCCCAAAGCTTGCTGGGCTTGTGCTCACCCAATTGACCATTTTGAAATGCTTTTTAATGTTGTCAAACCTTCGTAATTTTACGAAGATAAATTCATCTAAGGAAACGCTGATTTATTCTGCTTGCAGCATAAATCAGCAAGGCACGTCGCCT
>CAYJAF010000001.1:41320-100132 GCA_964368195.1 uncultured Thermodesulfobacteriota bacterium | reverse complement strand
CACCGGCACCGCTGTTAGCCACGCCGAACGCTTTGGTCAAGAAATCGGCGAAGAGTTGAGGAAAGCAGGGGTCTCCGCTGCTATCCTCACCTCCACGTGAGGCACCTGTACTCGATGCGGCGCATCGATGACCCGTGAAATTGAACGCGTGGCCGACATTCCCGTCGTCCAAATTGCAACCATTGTTCCCATCATGATGACGGTTGGTACCAACCGCATCGTGCCCGGCGTGGCCATCCCCCACCCGGTGGGCGACGCTAACCCCGACAACGACAAAGCCGTTCGTCGTGAACTCATCGAAAGATCTTTGAAAGCGATGGAAACCTCCATCAGCGAACAAACCATCTTCGAAGACGAATAAGCTTCTTAAAACCGGGGGCGGATTTTTTCGAGAATCTGCCCCCGATAATTAGAAGTAATGCCGGCTATTCTTAAATAGCCTTATGAAATAAGAGGAGACGGCATGGGCGACAACTTAATTATTTTGACTAATAACCCTCTACTTAAAGATAAGCATGAGGGTTTTGCGGTAAAACGTGTCGAGGCTTTGGGCCTGGCCTCTGTTTGCCAAGAGGCCGTGGAGCTTTTACAGAAAAACTGGAAGCTTGTTTCAACACCTTTGCCTCCCAACTTGCCCTTGATGCGGGCTCCTTATCGCTCACTTTTGCTGGCTCCCAACACTCGTCAATATGACGGGCAAGGTTTAGAAGTTTTGCAAAAAGCAATTGACCGTCTTCTCAGCCTTAAAGCTGTTGAATACCCTGAAACTCAAGCTCAAGATGCGGCCTTCATTGACCGTGAACTCTTAGGGCATGCCCTTGCTGAAATTAAAGTTCTTTCAAACGAGGCAAACTTTCAATAAACTATTCGCCATTTGCTACTTATTGCTTCGGTGAACTAGTTGGTTTTTATAGTAATTTCAGGTGAGATTGCTAAGTTGACTCTAAAAATACTTAAGCGTTCCAGAGGATAAGTGTAATTTAATAACGCTTTACAGCTTCTGAGCTAGCTGCAGGTTTAAAACCGTTTTTTAGTAAAGTCAACTTAATGAATACTTTATAAATAATCTAAGGCGTCCCTTTTTGCGGCACGGCCTTTTAACCTTGGGAAAATTTTCCCTAAATATTTTAGAGGTTGAAATGGAAAAAAGAGAACTCGTAATTTTAGGTGCTGGCCCGGCCGGCATGGCTGCTGCCGTTTATGGTCGTCGGGCCGGTTTAGATGTTTTAATCATTGAAAAAGCCATTCCCGGTGGTCAAATTCGCATCACCGATGAAATCGAAAATATGCCCGGCGTCATTCACGCCACCGGGCCCGATTTGGCTGAAACTTTCCGCAAACACGCCGAACACTTTAAGGCCGAATTCAGAACCGCCGAAGTGGAAACCGTGAAAATCGAAAACGGCCAAAAAATCATCGTCACTTCCACCGGCGAAATCCAAGCCTCAGCCATTATTGTTGCTACCGGCGCTTCCTTCAAAAAACTTGGTATTCCCGGTGAAGCTGAATTTGTTGGCGCCGGCGTTAGCTACTGCGCTGTTTGCGACGCTAACTTCTTTGTTGACGAAACCGTGGCCGTGGTCGGCGGCGGTAACACCGCCGTTGAAGAAGCTATGTATTTGACTAAATTCGCTAAAAAAGTTTACGTCGTTCACCGTCGCGACCAATTCCGCGCCGACCGCGTTGCTTGTCAGCGTGCAGCTGAAAATGAGAAAATCGTCCCCATTTGGGATACCGTGGTGGAAGCCATTGAAGGCGAAGATTTGGTTGAACGTTTGCAGTTGAAAAACATTAAAACCGGCGAAGCCAGCACTCTGGAAGTGGCCGGTGTTTTCATGTTCGTTGGCACTTATCCCCACGTCAAATTCTTAGACGGCTTGAAAGAGAAAACCTCCCAAGGCTGGATTGAGCAAAAAGACGGTGGCTGGATTGTCACCGGCCCCCACATGAATACTTCTCTGCCGGGCGTTTTTGCCGCAGGCGACGTCCGCGACACTCCTTTGCGTCAAGTGGTCACTGCTGTTTCCGATGGCGCCATTGCCGCCATGGGCGCCTACCACTACATTGAAAGCGGCGGTCAATCTTTAGAGATGGAACGCAAATAAGAAAACTCATTTAGTAGTATAGGAAGCGCCGATAAACAGGCGTTTCCTAATAATATAATCGCCTTAAGAATTAAGGCTTAAGATTCACTTTTCTATCTTGTAGGAGAACAATCATGCCCAATGCGGCCGTTAAAGCTTGTTCCAACTGTTTGATTTACGCCCCGGAAATGGCCTTTCACTATGGCAACACTCCTTATATGGAACGCCTGGCTAAGCCGGATTCTGAATTTTTGAAAGATTTACCCAATAGCGTTCAAAGCTATGAAGATGCCTGCCGTTATGCGCCGAACTTGGCCTTTATCGGGGCCATCAGTGCTGACGAATTGGCCGCCAAAACCCAACCCTGGTTGGAAAATTTGGAAGCCGCCCCCATTCGTGACGGCCGCTTTGGCGAAATTATGCCCGAAGATGAATTTTTGGGTTTGATGGATATTTCCGACGTTTTCGATCTCGTTTGGTTGACTGAAGATTTCGCCGCTTCCGTTAAAACTAAATTGGAAGCTCGTAATTTCTGGACGGAAGCCCAAATGGCTCGCTTGGAAAAAGGTCACCCCGCAGCCGAGATCGAAACCGAATGTCGCGACAACCACGCTATGCCCCTTTATTTTGGTGGCAAAGTAGTCGGCTGTTGCCGTCGTGGCCACGAGACCGACGAAAACCTCTCTTCCCACATTTTGCTTGAAAACCTCGCTTCCAAAGCCACCAGCGTTTTGGCTATGATGCACCTTTTCCGCCAAGCCGGAATGGATGCCAAAGAATTGGATTTTGTGGTAGAATGTTCTGAAGAAGCCGTTGGTGATATGAACCAACGGGGCGGCGGCAACTTGGCCAAAGCCATTGCCGAAATCGCCGGGGCCGATAACTCCAGTGGTTTCGACGTCCGCGGCTTTTGTGCCGGGCCCACCGCTGCGCTCATTACGTCAGCCTCCATGGTGGCGGCCGGTGCTCGTGAAAACGTGGCCGTTGTGGCCGGTGGGGCCGTGCCCAAACTTTACATGAACGCTCGCGACCATGTCAAAAAAGGCTTACCCGCCTTGGAAAACGTCATGGGTTCCATGGCTGTTCTCTTGGTGCAAGACGATGGCGTTAGCCCCATCATGCGCCTTGACACTTTGGGTAAACACTCAGTGGCCGCCGGGGCTTCTCCCCAAGCTGTGACCAGCGTTTTAGTGTGGGAACCCTTGGAAAAAGTGGGCTTGGCTTTGAAAGATGTGGATAAATACGCTCCCGAGCTCCACAACCCCGAAGTCACCTTGCCTGCCGGAGCCGGTAACGTGCCGGAAGCTAACTACAAAATGATCGCCGCTTTGGGCGTTATGAAAAAGCAGTTAGAACGCACCGACATCGAAGGTTTTGTCCAAGAAAAAGGCGTGCCCGGTTTTGCCCCCACTCAAGGTCATATCCCGTCTGGCGTGCCTTACATGGGCCATGCCATGGAATCCATGAAGGCCGGTAAAATGAATCGGATTATGGTTATTGGCAAAGGTAGCCTGTTCTTAGGCCGCTTGACCAATCTCTCTGACGGCGCTTCATTTTTGATGGAAGCGAATAATGGCCAAGGCGCCGCTGGCGCTTCTGTTTCGGCTTCTGACGTCACTGAAGTGCTTTTGGATGCCCTCGACCAATTGGCAAAAACTCTAACCAAGTAAAGGGTAGGGCCATGACTGAGCAAAAGAAAATAATTGGCGAAGCTTTGGCCCGGGTGGTGGAACGTGCTCGGGGCGGCTTTGAAAAAACTGTCATCGGCTTGATGGCTGCCGGAAGTGAGCTGGGTTCAGCTGAACTTTTGGAAGGTGCCTTAAAAGCCCAAAGCGAAGACCCTCGCCTCAAAGTGGTGGCCATTGGCCCCAAACAAGAGGGCTTCGACGCCCTTGAGTGGATTGAAACTTCGGCCGACGAAGTGGAAATCGCCGCCACCTTGGAAGCCGCCCTCAAAGACGGGCGCATCTCCGGCGCTGTGGCACTGCACTATCCTTTCCCTTTGGGTGTCACCACCATTGGCCGCGTTTTAACTCCGGGGCGCGGGCGTTCGCTCCTTTTGGCCTCCACCACCGGCACGAGCTCAGCTCAGCCCTTGGAAGCCTTGGTTTTGAACGCCATTTACGGTCGGGCGGTGGCCAAAGCCTTGGGTCAAGCTGACCCCAGCTTGGCTATTCTCAACATCAACGGAGCCAACCCGGCTTTGCGGGCTTTGACCAAGTTGAAAGAAAACGGCTACGGTCTTCGTTTTGGCGAAAGCGGTCGGGCCGACGGCGGAGCCACTTTGCGTGGTAACGATATTCTCAACCCCACGGTGGACGTCTGCTTATGTGATAGCCTCACCGGTAACGTCTTGATGAAGCTCTTTTCCGCCTGGCAAACAGGTGGAGCCTACGAGGCTCTCGGCTGGGGTTACGGCCCCTCCGTTGGTAAGGGCTGGTCGCAAGTTGTCTCCATCATCTCCCGGGCCTCCGGGGCTCCTGTGGTGGCCGGAGCCTTGAGCTTCACCGCCGCGGTCGTTCGTGGAAATTTGCCGAAACTGGTGGCTGAAGAAATTGTCGCCGCTGAAAAAGCCGGCTTAAATCAAATTTTGGCCGATTTAGCTCCCGCTCCGGCGGCAGCCGCTGAAGAGACTGTGAAGGCACCGCCTTGTTGTCCCACTGGCGCTGAAATTAGCGGTATCGACGTTTTGGACATTGAAGCGGCTGTCTGTTGCCTTTGGAAAGCCGACATCTATGCTGAGTCGGCCATGGGTTGCACCGGCCCGGTGGTTAAAGTGCCCAAAGAAGCACTTGACAACGCCAAAAACTGTTTGAAACAAAATAACTATATTTAACTTTTTTAGGAGTGATTATTATGTTGGTTATCGATAAAGATAATTTTGAAGCCGAAGTTGAACAAAGTGACATCCCCGTTATTGTGGATTTCTGGGGCCCCCAATGTGCTCCCTGTATCGCTTTACTGCCGGACATCGAAGCTTTGGCCGAAGAGTATGCCGGTAAAATCAAAATCGGTAAACTCAATTCCGCTGAAAACCGCCGCTTCTGCATGGCTAAAAAAATTATGGGCCTCCCCACCTTTTTGTTCTACAAAGATGGTGAGTGCAAAGTGAAAATCTCCGGCGATGAAGTGAACCTTGATCGCATCAAAGCTGAAGCAGCCGCCTTACTTGCTTAATTCAGCTGGATAAAATCTTTATTGAGGGGGCTTTCAAAATGGTCCCCTTAATAAAAGTGTGCTTTCTTTTAATAAAGGAGGCCAACCCCATGAAAGGAGTTTATCAATGGGTAAATTAGAAGGAAAAAAATTGCTTCTCTTAGGCGAACGGGATGGTGTCCCCAGCCCTGCCATGGAAAGCGTATTCAAAAATTCAGGAGCTGAGCTTATATTCTCTGCCACCGAATGCTTTGTCTGAACGGCTGCTGGCGCCATGGATCTGGCGAACCAACAGCGGATTAAAGAAGCTGCCGAAAAATTCGGCGCTGAAAATGTTATTGTTGTCTTGGGTTCTTCCGACGCAGAAGGGGCCGGCATTTATGCCGAAACCGTGACTGCTGGCGACCCCACTTATGCCGGGCCTTTGTCCGGTGTGGCCTTGGCGTTACCTGTTTACCACATCTTTGAAGATGTGATTCGCGCCGAAGCCGATGATGCTGAGTGGGAAAACCAAATCAGCATGATGGAAATGGTTTTGGATACTCCGGCATTGGCCGCCGCAGTAAAAGAAATGCGCGAAGCTAACGGTAAATCAGTTCTGTAAAAAATAAATCCCAAGTCAACTTTCTGGCTTGGGATTTTTTAAACCCTATTTACACCAATTCCAACTGTTTCATTGTGAAATCCGCTTTAATTCTTAATTTTCCAATCTGGATTTCATATCCGTTTCTTCTGATCTATTCGAAATGTAAAGGGTTTGTCTTTTAAGAAGTTAGAAATTTTAACTTCTAATTTTATATTTAATTACGAGGTGTTTATGGATTCGAAAATGAATTGGGGGTTAGTTTTAACCTTTTTCGGGGCTGTTTTGGCATTTTTAATCGGCTCTGGTTTTGCTTCCGGTCAGGAAATTTTGCAGTATTTTGCTTCCTACAAGTATGAAAGTTTTTTAGTTGCCTTAACCGCTTTCGTCATCATGGTTTTTGCTAACTATGCTTTTATCTATGCAGGTGTGCGGGAAAAATTTACCAAAGGTAGTGAAGTTTTTCAATTTTATTGCGGCCCGGCCATTGGTTTAGTTTTCGATATTTTTGCCGCTGTCTTTTGTTATATGTCTTTCGTGGTTATGCTCGGCGGCATGGGCGCAACTTTAGAGCAACAATTTGGCCTCCCTAACTGGTATGGCGTGGTCGGCATGGCTATTTTAGGCGGCTTGACCGTTGTCTTTGGTCTTCATGCCATGGTCTCTATCATCAGTAAAATTGGGCCTGTCATCGTTGGCTTGTCCCTCATCATTGGTTTTTCCTCTCTCTTCCAAGTGTGGGATAAAATCCCCGAGGGTATCGCCCTTTTGAATTCCGGGGAAGTCACCGTCACCCAAGCTTCGAACCACTGGTTCTTTGCCGGGGCTTCTTACGGCGGTTTCTGCATGATGTGGCTGGCCGGTTTCATGGCTAAATTGGGCGCTGAAAACCGCATGAAAGAGCTCAACTTGGGTAACATCTTAGGTGTTTTTGGTCTTCTCTTTGGTTGTGTGGTCGTGGGCTTTGCTCAACTTGGCAACATCACCAGCGTGGCTGACGCTCAAGTGCCTAACTTGATTTTGGCCCAACAACTTTCCGAAACTCTGGCCCATGGCTTTGCCTTGTTGATTGTCTTGGCCATCTATTCCAGTGCTTGCCCCTTGTTGTGGACCCCGGCTGCTCGCTTTGCCACTGAAGGAACTAATAGCTTCCGCGCCTTGACCATAGCATTGGCCATTGCCGGCGTTTTTGTGGCCTTAGAAGTGCCTTTCCGCACCTTGGTTAACTACATCTACGTTCTCAATGGTTACGGCGGCGCTTTGCTTTTACTTTTCATTGTTGTTAAGTTTATTCGCCTTGGCATGGCCAAGGGTGAAAAAGCTGAAGCGTAAACTTTTTGTTTTAGCCATAACACCCCTATTTTAGGGGATTTTAAAAAAGGTAGTGGCGGATACGTCACTGCCTTTTTTGTTAAAAAGGATTGTAAGATGGGGAAGGGCAAAGAATTTTGGGCGGAAATTACGCAACTTAAACAGCCTGAAATAGCCGATTTATACCGGCGCAAAAAGGCCGGGCGTTTGGCACCATCTTGGGAAGAGCCGCGCGTAAATTTTACAAAAACTCTTGAAAATAAAATTAAGGAACACTCCTTAGCTCTAGTGTGGGAAACCCATGGGCTACATTTATCGGATTTTTCTCGGCAATTTGACGAGTATATTTCGTCAATGGGTGGGGCCGGGCCCTTGGCTTCTCTTTCCATTGTAACGGAAAAACTTATGGCCCAAGGCGATATTTCGCTCTTGGCTGACTTTTGGCAAGCAAAAGTAAGCGACTTATCCTTGCCCTTATGGCGGAAAGACTTTATAATAGATTCAATCCAATTGCTTGAAACGGCCGGGACTCCGGCTTCGGCAGTTTTGCTCATGGCAGCTCTAGCCCAAGATAAATTCCGGTTGCGAGATTGGCTCCAAGAGGCGGAATTCCTTAAGTTGGCGGCCCCTATCGAGATTGGCGATGAATGGGAACTGGATTTGGCTCGTGAGGCCGGGGCAAAAGTGATTCAGGTCAACACTCGCAATTGGGGGGAGTTGACGGTGGATGTCAACCGCTCTTTGGAGCTGGCTTTGAAACATGCTGCCGATGAAAATGAAATTTGGGTGCTCACCGGCTGTGGGTGTGACCCTGGGCTTTTGCTGAGTGCCTCAAAGGTTGGTTTCGAGGCGCTTGTCTTTGGGGGACAAAGTGATTCGCCGCTTGATTTGTGGAATAAATTCAAAATATTACAGGAAGAATTTCGAATGGCTAAGGAAGCGCTGATTTATTAGCGTTCCCTTAAAGAAACTCTCTGATTTTAGATTTAGGTATTTTTATGGATTGGGACGTTATAGTTGTTGGTGGTGGTCATGCCGGTTTAGAAGCTCTCTGGGCGGCTACCCGTGTGGGGGCTCGAGCCTGTTTAGTTACGCAAAAAATAGAGACCATTGCCGCTCTTTCTTGTAACCCGGCCTTTGGCGGCCCGGCCAAGGGAGGACTTGTTCGGGAAGTTGATGCTTTGGGTGGATTGTGTGGGAAAATGGCTGATTTAGCGGCCATTCAATGCCGTGTTTTGGGGGAACGCAAAGGCCCGGCCGCCCGCTCAACTCGTGTTTTGGTCGATAGGGAAACCTATCGCCGTCAAACCCAAGACTTTATTTTATGCGAGCAAAACTTACCAATTATCGAAGGGGAGGGGGCCGAGATTTTGACTGAACACGGCCGTGTTAGCGGCTTGCGTTTGGTTGATGGGCGTGAGTTGAAGGCCGGCTCCCTTGTTTTGGCGGGGGGCACCTTCGGTAATGGGCGCATTTATCGTGGGCGGTGGTCGACTCCGGCCGGTCGTCGCGGGGAGGCTCCGGCGGCATCTTTAACTAACTCTCTTAAAAGTCTTGGACACGAGGTGAACCGTTTTGCCACTTGCACGGCTCCTCGCCTGCGGGCCGAAACCGTTCGGCTTGATGACCTTGAAGAGCAACCCGGCCAATCAAGCGTGCGTCCTTTTTCCACTTTGAACGATGCTCCTCGCAACTCTCAGTCCTGCTTTCTCACTTGGACAAACCCTCGAGCTCACCAAGTTGTGGTGGAATCATTGAAAGATTCCATCTTCTACCAAGGGCCGGGGAGTGTCGGGGCTCCACCCCGCTATTGCCCTTCCATTGAAGACAAAATTAGCCACTACCCCGACCGCAGTCGGCACCAGATATTTTTGGAGCCGGACGGTGAGGGAGTCATATTTCCCAGCGGCATTCCCACCGGTTTGGCGGAAGACGCCCAATTGGCTTTCTTGCGTGAAGTTGCTGGTTTGGAAAAAGTGGAGCTGGCCTGGCCCGGTTACGCCATTGAATATGACTATGCTGACCCTTGTCAGTTGGCTCCCACCTTTGAGTCGCTTTTAGTTCCCGGACTTTTTTTGGCCGGGCAAATGAATGGCACCAGCGGCTATGAAGAGGCGGCGGCCCAAGGTCTTTTGGCCGGGCTCAATGCAGCTTTAAAGGCTTCCGGTAAAGATGGAGTTGTATTGGCCCGGTCTCAAGCTTTAAGTGGCGTCTTGGCTGACGACCTCACCGGCAAGGGAGTGAGTGAACCCTATCGCCTCTTCACCAGCCGAGCAGAATGGCGCCTTTTACTCCGTGAAGATAACGCTGATTTACGTCTTGGGAAGCTTGCAGAATCTTTAGGGCTTTTGAGTTCCGAACAGCTCAAACGCCTTAGGCGTAAAAGGGACGATATGGCCCGAGGCCACGAAATTCTCTCTGAGACTCGTCTCACCCCGGCGCAGTCTCGGGATTTGGGCCTTGAGGCTTTAATCCTAACAGAGGCCGTGAGCCTGGCCACTCTTTTAAAGCGTCCGGCTGCTTCATTGGCTCTGTTTTACCCCTTTGCTCCGGGCTTGGCTGAGCTTGACCCGCTGGCTTTGGATTCTTTGGAAATTGAAGTGAAATTTGAGGGCTATTTGCGCCGTCAAGAGGAAGAAGTGGCCAGGTTAGCCCGCAGTGAAGGGCGTCGATTTCCGGCGGATTTTGATTTCCTTTCCTTAAGTGGCCTTTCCACGGAAGTGCGGGAAGTTTTGGCGCGCCATCGCCCGGCAACTTTAGGTCAGGCCGGGCGACTTTCCGGAGTGACGCCGGCTGCTTTGACTGTTTTGGCTATCCATCTGAAATCTTTGGGTATTGATTGAATAAAGCCCTTTTCATCTTAAGAGCATTGCAAGGTCGGTAAATGTAGGGTAATATTAAATTTATCAACATGCAGTTTTATTGCGATGATAGCACAAAAGGAGAGAAACTATGAATAACCCCTATGGTGAACGCCTCAAGTGGTTTAATGCTGCCCTGAAAGAAAAATACCCCGACACCACGGTGGAGGACTTGAGCTCTTCAGTGCGCATCGATCCTGAATTATTCCAAGGACACATTGAAAATGCCACGGAGCCTGACACTCTAACTGAAGGTGTTGTGCGGGGGATATTAGGCTGTTCCATTAACGAGTTTGTGGAAAATGGGCGGGCCATTTGTGGTTTTGAGCCCCAAAGTGCGCCTAGTAGCAGTGTGCCTCCGGCCGGGGAAGTGGCCGAACTTTTGGCCAAAGCGCGTCAAATTTTAGAAAAGGGCGGTGACAATGCCATTTCGCTTAAAAATATGATTAAGCTAATGAAGTAAGGTATTTGGCATTAAAAAATAAAATGTGTCTGCCATCACTGAGATGAAGTCTCAGGGTTTACACATCTAAATTTTCGTCGCTCACCTTGGGGGTGATTCTCCTAAAGCCCCCCTCCGGTTTCGCTAAATATAGCAAGTCATCGCACAACCAATGAATGATATTAAGTTTTTTAGGCTTATAGGTTCTATAGGTTTAGGGAGAAAGTTTTATTTACTAACAAGAACCCAGACGCCGTTCCAGCTTTGGGGCGGAGTTTGGGCTAGAGTAGTGGAGCGTTCCTTAAAAAGTTCGGCGGCTTTGAGAAAAGGTGAATCGTCTGAGGCTTTGGCGATGAAGTCAGCAAAACAAGAGGCGGCTTGGTTAAAATCTCCTTTGCTATAAAGATTCCGAGCTGAGATGAAACTTTCAATTTCTCGGGCTAGTGCTTTTCTTTCATCTGTTGTAAAAAAAGTGCATATTTCAACTGCTTGTCGTTTTCCCTTCACTTGAATGCTGTCTAAAATCAGAAAGCAAGGTCCTTCAAGAGAAGAGGCTAAAACTCCATTTTGGGAAAAACCTGCTTCACAGGTGGAATCAAGGGCCAGTTTTGCTGTTTGGGCACTTAAGATGATGCGGAAGCCGTAAAGGGGGCAGAGGCTTTCCAGGCGAGAGGCTAAGTTGATGGTGTCGCCGATGCAGGTGTAATCGAGCATTTCGACGCTCCCCATAATTCCAACGTAAGCCGAGCCGGTATGGAGACCGATTCCCATATCCAATTCCAAACCCCAGCTTTCTTTAAAGTCGCGGTTTAAGTCCGCCAACGCAGTCAGCATTTCTTGGGCGGCGTTTACTGCTTTGGCCTGGTGCTGGGGGATGTCTAAGGGGGCGTTCCAAAAGGCCATGATGGCATCACCGATGAATTTACTCACAGTGCCGCGGTTTTGGCGAATGATGGCCGTCATGGGAGTGAAATAGCGGTTTAGGATGTTGACGACTTCCTCAGGATTCAAACTTTCGGCAATTGTGGTGAATTTTCTAATATCAGTAAACATAACGGTTATTTGCCGCTCTTCACCGCTTAGGGTAACTCCTCCTTTATCCACAATGGCGGCCACCATGTCCGGGGCCAGATAGCGGTTGAAAGCCGTTCTCAAGACCTTTTTTTGCCCCGATTCCTGATAAAAGCGCACCCCCAAGATGAAAATAGCCAAAGCGATGATTGTTATGGTTGTATATAGTGGAGAGAAGTAGATCATCTCCTCTTGGAAAACAGCCCAAGAACCACCTAAAGTCCCTCCAATTAAAAGGAGTAATAACGGTAAATAGACAATGGGTGGGGTGAGGCTGAAAAAAAGCGTTCCCAAAATTCCGATAGCAATAATGGTTGTGCACTGAAAGCCTTTTTCCCACGGAGGTATGGTAATGGAGCGATTACTTAAGATGGCGTCCAGTGTTGCCACGTGGATTTCCGCCCCCGGGTATATCGGATCAAAGGGAGTGGCCCGGATGTCCAATAAGCCGGTGGAGGAAGTGCCAACGATAAAAATTCGCCCTCTTAAATCTTCGGTTGGGATTTTTTTGAGTAAAATATCGGCGGCACTGAAAGTGGGGTAATAACCACTGCCTCCTCGGAAGGGTAAAATGAAGCGTCCTTCAATAGTCACCGGAATGCGGTATGGTTTCACTTGGAGTGTCGTTAAGCCGCGGGGGCCTGATTTTAAAACTAAGTTTTTTTGCCCCAAAGCTCGCATTAAAGTCCGTAAAGATAGGGAAACAGCCAGGCGGTCTTCTCCCACGGCCATAACTAATGGCACCGAGCGGACAATGCCGTCTAAATCAGGGGCAATGTTAATGATGCCCAAAGGGGCGGCCAAAGCTAAAGGACGAATGGGCGTGACCAAAGAGCGCCCCTTAATGAGGTTGGTTTTTGGGGGAATGGCTTTCGGCGGGGTAAATTCGCTGAAAGCTTCGTTGACCGGAAGATCGTTGACCAAAGGAGCCTCCGGGCCGCTGAAACGAACATATGCCCCTAAGACGCTGGGAGTTTTGGCTAAAATTTTTGCGAAAATCAAATCGTTGTCGTGCCAGCTCTCCGGGATATTGTTAAAGGTCAAGCTTTGGTTGAAATGCTCTTGAAATGATTTTTGTAAGCTTTTCAAGGAGCTGTTATCAGGCTCAGCAAACACAATGTCAAGGCCAATGCTTCTGGCCCCGGCTTCCGTTAAATTTTCCACCAATTTCCCCACCAAATGTCGCGGCCAAGGCCATTGGCCAAAGGTCTCTAAACTTTTTTCGTCGATGTCGACAAAAGCTGGGATAGGGGAGGGCTCGCCCCCTCCGACCGAACGCATAAAGACGTCGTAGATCTTTTGGTTCGCTATTTGTAAAATACCAGGTTGTAAAAGGTAGAGGCTTAAGCACGTAAAAGTTAGCACAAAACCCACTGCAAAGCGGATTGAATTTTCGCGCACAGCTCTGGCTGAAAGCTTCATGGGCTTTTATCTTTCTCTAAAGGCACGTTGTTGCAAACGGAAAAGAGGCTTGAGCAAGTAATCTAAAATGGTTTTTTTACCGGTGATAACATCAACTTCAGCTAGCATCCCGGGCATAATGGGCAAGGGTTGCCCCTCGTGGTCTAGGTGAGCGGAATTTGTGCGGATTTTAACTTTGTAATAACTTGTGCCTTGGGCATCAGCTAAAGTGTCGGCGCCAATGGTCTCGACTGTGGCCGGAAGTCCTCCGTAAGTCGTGAAGTCGTAGGCCGTGAGGCGAACTTGGGCCTTTTGTCCGGGGTAGATGAAGGCAATGTCGGATGGATTGAAGTTGGCTTCGATAATCAGAGAATCATCTAAAGGCACAACTTCCATAACCGTGGCCCCGGGGCCGACGACTCCGCCTAAGGTGTTGGCGTGGATGGTTTTGATTATGCCGCGCACAGGCGAACGCATTTCAGTGCGTCGAACTTTGTCGTCTCCGGCGGAAAGGAGCTCTCGCAGGGCCAGAAGCTGAATTTGGGTTTCGTTTAATTCAGCTCGCCAGCTAGATTCCAATTCAGCTCGGCGCAAGTTGAGCCTTTCTTCTGCTTCATTTGCGTTGGCCTCGGCTTGGTTGATGTCGTGGGTCAGTTCGGCTAGATCAGTTTTGAGTGATTGCACTCTCTGCTCTAAATCTAAAAATTCCAATTCGGAATAGACTTTGGCCGCTAGAGCCGGGCGGGCCAATTCCCTTTGTCGTTCAGCTAAGACTAGGGCGGCTTTCAGTTGTGTTTGCCGTTCCTTTAAACCTATGGCCTCTTGTTGGCGCGATTTACTTTGCAGAGCTAAGACGCTGAGTTCAGCTTCGGTTTGTTTTTTAGCAGCGGTGAGAAGATCTCTCTGGCGGGCCATTAGTTCCGGAATGGCTAAAACTTCTGGGCTGAAAGTGGGCTCAGCATTGGCGATGAGTGCCTCTAAGCGGGCCAGGCTGGCCTCGTGCTCTAAACTACGCAAGAGAGCTTCACGGTATTGACTCCCGGCTGTTTCATTATCTATTTGCATTAAAATGGCGTTTTGGGTGACCTCTTGGCCTTCGCGCACAAAAATTTCCCTGACAATGCCGCCTTCCAAATTTTGGATTAATTGCACCCGTTGCGACGGCACAACTTGTCCGCGCCCGCGGACTATCTCATCGATTTCGGCAACCGCCGCCCAAATTAAAAGGAAACCAACCACCAACGCACTGAGCCAGACGAGACGACGGGATACACCTGAGACATCTTCCTCCAAGCCTTCAGGGGAGAACTTAGTTAATATAAAGTTACGAATTTTCATCTGTTTACTGTCTTTGATAGTGGCGATTGAATATAGCAGTTCCAGTTTTTGCCAATCAAAACTGGAACTGCTATATTTCCGAAATTTATTATATACTCCATGTTAAAAAAAGTAAACGTTCTTGGCAGGGCCTATGCGTCTAAATTTTAGTCACTCACCTCCGGGGGCTTAAGGACGCACTGAGTAATTAAGTGTTACCTTAATCTAGCTTTTTATCATATAAACGAGCGGCATTGAGCACCACTAGAACCGAGCCGGCATTGTGAACTAAAGCTCCGGTGACCGGAGTTAAAACTCCCATGACCGAAAGGGCAATGGCTCCGAAATTAATCACCATAGATAAGGTGATGTTAACTGTTATGCTCGAGCGTGTGGCTTGAGCCAAGCGTTTGAGATAGGGGATTTTGGTCAGATCATCACCCATTAAAGCAATGTCGGCGGCCTCAATGGCAATGTCGCTGCCCATGGTGCCCATGGCCACCCCAACTTCGGCGGTCTTTAAAGCCGGGGCATCGTTCACCCCATCGCCAATCATGCATACCGAATGGCCTTTACTCTGCAATTCTTTGACTTTCTCCACTTTTTGCGCCGGTAGTAACTCAGCGTGAAATTCAGTCACCCCGGCCTCTTGAGCAAACCAGCCGGCTGTTTGGGTGTGGTCGCCGGTGAGTAAGACCACCTTCGTCTTTAAAGTGCGTAATGTTTCCACAACCTCTGCGGCTTTCGGACGCAAAGAATCCGCCAAAGCAACTAAACCCAAGCAACGCTCTTGGTCGGCTATTAAAATAACCGCTTTGCCTTGACGCCGCAAATTGGCCAACGTGGGTGCCACGTCATCGTTAATGGTTAAGCCATTTTCCATTAAAAGTTCGGGTTTGCCTAAAAGTAACGTCCGGTTCTCCACAGCCACTTGAATGCCGCGGCCCGGCACCATATTAAACAGGGTGGCCGATTTAAGGGTTAAATTCTCCTCTTTGGCTTTGGCCACAATGGCTTTACCCAAAGGGTGTTCCGAAAGAGTTTCGCCCGAGGCCGCCAAAAGTAAGATGTCGTTTTCATTTTGGTCGCTGACAAAAGAAACAACGTCCGTCACTGTCAAAGATCCCAAAGTGAGGGTGCCTGTCTTGTCAAAGGCCAAATAATCGGTTTTGCCCATGGCCTCCAACGCGCCGCCCGATTTAATTAAAACACCGCGCTTAGTAGCTTGGCCAATGGCCGCCATGATGGCCGTGGGAGTGGCCAAAGCCAGCGCACAAGGACAAAAAACCACTAAGACCGTCACGGCTCGCACAATGTCGCCGGTGATGAAGTAAGTTATGATGGCAATCAGCACAGCTGTCGGCACTAACCAAGCCGCCCATTTATCCACTAAACGCTGGAGAGGTGCTTTATTTTCTTCGGCTTCTTTGACCATGCGAATAAGTTTTTGCAAAGAAGAATTTTCCCCTGTTTTCGTGGCTTTGAGGTCAATGGCACCAAAGCGATTAATTGTGCCGCTGAAGACGTCGTCACCTTCGGCTTTATCCACGGGTAAAGATTCACCGGTCATTACCGATTGGTCAATGCTGGTGGCCCCGCGCACAATGGTGCCGTCGGCGGGGATGGTTTCGCCGGGCAGAACGCGGACTAAATCGCCGGGCTTAAGTTCTGCGCAAGGGACAGTTGTTTCGTTATAGGTTTCACCCTCCGGGGTCAAGCGACGGGCTTCCACGGGAGCCAACTTAATAAGGGCATGAATGCCGCGGCGAGCTTTTTCCACAGTTTTGTTTTCTAAAATTTCCCCCAGAGCCATGATGAAGGCAATTTCCCCGGCGGCAAAAATTTCGCCAATGTAAACGCAGGCGCAAATGGCCAATGAAATGAGCAGAGGGGCCGTTATTTGGCGGTCAATTATCAAGCCGCTTAAAGCATAGTAAAAAAGAGGCAAGCCGCAAATAACAATGGCCGCCCAAGCCGGATCAACTGCGAAAGAAACGTCGTTTAATAACATCACCAAACTGACCAGTAAAAAAGCACCAGCTAATAAAGTGATTTTAACTCCTGATAAATAGTGTATATATTTTCCCATTTTTTACCTCTTACTATGGAAATATCCAGCATATTAATTACCCCTATAGGGTATTGATTCAGCCGAAAAAACTTAAGCACTAAAGTTAAACAAGGCGTGAAAACTGCTCAAGGGCAGATGTCAATTTCTTAAACGATTCCTCTTCATTGCCGGCATGGACAGCATCTAGCACGCAGTGGCGCAAATGGCCTTCCAAAATAACTTGGCCTGTTTTGTGTAGGGCGGCTTTTGCAGCCCCGATTTGCACTAAAATATCTTCGCACGGTTTATTCTCTTCCACCATGCGGGCCACTCCTTTTATTTGCCCTTCAATGCGCCGCAATCGTTTCATCAAAGCGTCAACATCAACGCAATTTCGCATTTCAGTCTCCTTGGTCTGTTTTGTTAATTCGTAACTTATATTTCTATACACTATACCCCTATGCCGTATTTTGTCAAGACCTAATTTTGCCAAAGTCACGTCAATCTAATTTGTTACTTTTTAGGCTCCTATGGAGTAACTTTCTCCGTAATTGCCTGTATTTTTGCCCCTAAAGTTCGCATACGCTCACAGGCGGGTCAAAAATGGACAGTCAATTCCGGAGAAAGTTCTCCTACGTCGCCCTTGCGGCTCAAAGCCAAGTAGTATTTATTGTGTTATATTAGGTATTTAGCATAGGAGAACACCCCCGAGGTGAGCGACGAAAATTAAGACGCATCGGCCCTGGCTTGTATGTAAAATTACTTGAGAGCTTTTGAGGTGGGGCCGCTCCAGATGATGTTGCCGTTACTTAAGGCAATGACTGTTTTGGTCAGTTTGAGGAGCTGTGGTTTGTGAGTGAAAATAAGCACGGTGCGCTGGGCTAAAAATGGGGCCAGGCGTTCACAAAGGCGCTTTTCAGCGGCTTGGTCTAAGTGGGCGGCCGGTTCGTCTAAAATGATGGTGCTGGGGTTTCCTAACAGAGCCCGAGCCAAGGCCACCGCTTGAGCTTGTCCGCCGGAAAGACCGCTGCCGCGTTCTCCCAGAGGCATGTCTAAGCCCAAGGGGTGCTCGGCGGCAAAATCCATGACGCCGGCCAAAGTGGCCGCTTGGATAAGATCATCGTCTGTTAAGGGGCTATCTTCATAGGGCCAGGCGGCGGCAATGTTTTGGGCGATGGTGCCGCGGAAAAGGGTAAACTCTTGGGGCAAATAACCTAATTCAGCCCTTATTTTATGCAAAGGAGCTGAGGCTAAATCTTGCGAACCCCACGAGACGTGCCCCGAAGTTGGCAAGTATAAACCGGCACACAAGCGGGCCAGAGATGATTTCCCGGAACCACTGGGGCCAACAAAACCTATGTGAGCTCCCGGGGTGATAGCCAGGTTAATGTGCTTTAAAGCAGTGCCGGAATTTGCGGGATAACTGAAGGATACTTCTTCAAAAGTAATGGCTAAAGGGAGGACGGTATCTGTTTTTGTTGTTTTTTGAACGATTTCGCCAAAATTTTCTTGGGGAAGTTCTAAGAGGGCTCCCAGTTGGCTCAGGGCCATGGTGGCTTGTCCAAGTCCGAATAGGGTTTGAACCAGGTTGAGCATGGGGCCCGTTATGCGGCCAAAGAGAATGATGGCAGCAATTAGCCCGCCCATGCTCATGGCTCCATCTGAAATGCGGTAGACTCCGGCAACGACCAGGGCCACGGTGAGGAGCATAATTAAAAGTGTTAGGGCGTGGGTGTGGATGGCGGTGAGGCTTTTGGCTTCGTTTGCGGCATCGGCAGAACGAGCCACGACTTGCTGCCACTGTTTCAAAATTGTTTTAGTTAAGCGGGCGACTCTTATGGTCTCAAGGCCGGTGACGATTTCGGCCAATAAAGATTGCTTTTGGGCCGCCGCAATGGTTTGAGCGCGCGCCCGGTGTTTGAAGGATTTTTGTAGTATGATGGAAATCCCCAGTAAAATAGGCACAGTTAATAAGGGGATAAAGCCCAAAGGGCCACCTAAATAAAAAATGAGCCCCAGAGAAAGAACGATGAAAGGTAAATCAGTGAGGGGTAATATTGTGCCGGATCCTAAAGCTTCACGGACGTATTCAAACTCCCGAACTTTGGCCAAAAGCGCCCCCACAGTGGATGTTTCCGGTTTCTCTTTAAGGCTTCCCAGGCGCACATTTAAAATGGCGTTTAGAAAGAGAGATTGCAGGCGCAAGTCGGCGTTGCGCCCGGCCACGTCCACAAAGCGGATTCGGGCGCAGCGTAAGGCGAAATCCAGCCCGGCGGCTAAACTCATGCCAATGGCCAGCACCCACAGGCTTTCAAAGGCGTTGTTGGGCACAATGCGGTCGTAGACATTCATGATGAAAAGGGGCATGGCCAAACCAAGGAGATTGACCACAACCGAGGCCACTAAAACGTGGCCGTAGAGGGGAGCATAGCGGGTTAAGGTGGCCCAGAACCAGGCGGTATTGTTCATATTATAATCGTGAAGAGATTGAAACTGGCTATTACCAAAAAGCTTGAAGCTTTGGCTCCAAGCTTCTGGCCAGTAAGTTTTTGGCTAACGAGCCTGTTTTATTTTAAAGCTTCGGGGTTAATATTCAATTCATCAAGGAGCTGCCCGGTGAGAGCCAAAATGCGATATTTGCTCAAAAGGGCGTCAACTGCGTTGATTTCTTGTTCCACTGCGCTAAAATAATATTCACCTTCCGCATCTAAAACGGAAATGAGATCTTTTTGGCCAACTTGAAATTGCTTGAAATAATTGGCTCGAGCAGATTTGGCCGCCGTTGCTGCAACGGCATAATCGTGGGCGCGGGCGTTGGCCCCGGCCATGGCAGTGAAGGCTACTTTCAGCTCTTCATCAACTAAATCAGTGGTGCTGTGAAGGGCGTGGCGTGATTCTTGGGCGCGGGCTGTGGCTGCTTTAAAAGCTGCGGTGTCGCCGCCACCATCAAAGATGTTCCACTGAAGGTTGACCATAACGCTCCAATCCATTTGGTAATTACTGCCGTATTTGTAATCCATATCAGAATAGCTGGGCCCGGCATCTAAGCTGATGCGGGGGGCAAAACGTGAGCGGGCCATATCTTGGGCGGCTTCTGCGCTTCTTATCCCGGCTAAATTAGATTGAATGGTGGTGTTTTTTTCCAAACTTATTTGGCGGGCTTCTTCATAATTTGTAACAAAATAACGAGGGGCGGGCACCGCGGCTAATCTCAAGGGGGCCGGCTGGCCGGTGAGGCGGGTGTAATTGGCTTCGGCGGCTTTTAAAATTTGTTGGTGCAAATTCAAAGAGGCTTCAGCACGGGCCACTCGGCCTTTGACCAATTCCACATCGCCTAAGCTGGAAAGTCCTTGACTTTGGCGAGTCTGAAGGCTGTGGAGAATGGCTTTGTTTTCCCGCACGTTTTCAACTGCCAAACCGACAATCACCTGCCGCCGAATTAAATCGGCGTGGGCACTTAAGGCGGCATAGGCTAGAGCGTTGGCTCTATCCATCAAATCCCAAGTGCGCACGTCCAGCTCTCCACTGCTTTCACGCACCCCGGCAGTGATGGCTCCGCCTGTCCAAATTGGTTGGCTTAGGAGTAAGGAGACGTTGCCTGCCCCCACTGTATCATCTTGTTGGTTGAGATAGCGGCTTGTGGGGCTATCGCTTTGGGCAATTCCGGCCCCGGCGGAAATGGAGATGCTGGGGTAATATTCCGCTTCGGCCTGGCGAACTTGATGGACGGCTTCAAGGCGAGATTCTTGGGCCTCTTTGAGGTTGGGGTTATAGAGAATCGTTTGGGTGATGGTTTCATCTAAAGTGGTAACGGCTGAAAGCGGAGCTGAGCTCAACTGAACAGCCAATAAAGTGCCCAGGAAAAATAAAATGTGTTTCATAAGGTTAGCCCTGCCCTTGTTGTTTTAATTGAAAGTAACTGTGATTGTAACATTAGAATCAATACCCGTATAGGAACCTGAATTGATTTGGGCCGGAGTTAAAGTTATCCCAAAAATTTCAAGCGTATCATTAACGCTATCTAGCCCATGAATTTCAACGTTCAAAGTTTGAATTTGCGGTCTTGAAAACTCTGTATTAATCTTAATAATATCTTCACCGCTACCGGCTTGGATAGATATGGTTCCGGTGTTATTTTGCAATAATATATCTTTGATTTCAATTTCATTTTTGCCGCCCCCAAGGTTGATGCTGGCCGGGCCGCCGAGTGTTTCAATTACAACTTTATCATCTTCAGTTGTGCCGGTGGCATTTATGGAAATATTTCCGTGGTTGGCGCCGATAGTGACTTCTGTTTTGCCGTCCCCAAGGTTAAAGGTCGCATCCGCAACGCTGGTGTTTTCGTCAAAAGTAACTTTATCATTGTTGGAACCACCGGTGATGGTGATGTTGGAAATCTGGTTGCCCTTGGCGGTGACTTCGTTTGTTCCTTCACCTAAATTGATTTCAACATTGGAAATATCTACGGTGGTTGGGCTAATGGGTTGAAGATCGTCGCCCAATTTGACCACATCTTCAGCATTTCCGCCTGTATATTCAAAATCAGTCACTTGGCCTTTAACAGTAAAGGTATCTTCCCCATTAAGGAGATTGGCAGTGCTGTTTTGGAGATTGCCGATAACGGTAATTTCATTTTTGCCGTCACTGCCGGTGATGTCGGTATCGATTAAATCACCCGGGTATTCTTTATTACCGCTTACTGTTTCAGCTGTGCGCCCTCCGACTGGTGGTGGCGTTGGTGTTGGTGTTGGCGTCGGTGTTGGTGTAGGCGTCGGCGTTGGTGTTGGTGTTGGTGTAGGCGTTGGTGTCGGCGTTTGGTTTTGAGATTCGTCCTTTCCACCTGAGTCGTTGGCACCGGTTGAAGAGTCCGGTAACATTCCTCCGGCTTCGGTTTGTGATTGGCTTGCCCCGGGGGTTGCTGTTTGCAAGGTGACGCCAGCGTCTTTCAATATAGCTGTTAAATCTTCTAGCAGTTGAGAGGGCAGCATGGCCGCTGATTCAGCTTCTAATAAAATCACAGCCCCACCTGAGGCCTCATCGTTTCCTTTGGTTTGGGCGTCGGGAGGGGTGAGCAAAGATGGCGCAACTGATTTAATAAAATCTAAAATTTGGGCTGCACTCAACTCTTCAGTGTGAAGGGGTTGGCTGTGTTCCGGCTGCGTCTGGTCTTGTTGGCTTGGGGAGGCTGAGTCACTTAAAGTGATCTTGGTGCCCGCAGATTCCATAATAGCAACTTGGCCATCGTGGGTGCGCAAAATGACGTCGTGGCCGGGGCCGATTTCCAAAACGGCGTGGATTTCCACACCGCCCCTGACCACTGTCAAAAGGCTGGTGCCGCGAATACCGACCGTGGCTTCCGGGGTGATGATTTGAAACGCTTCGGGGTTTTGCTTAACAACTTCGCCGCTGATGGAATACATGGCCCCTTGGGCAAAGTCAATAATGAAAGCGGGCTCTTCACCTTCACCAAAGGCAAAATCTTTAATGTGCATGGTGCTACTGGGGCTCAAAGAGGCCAAGGCTCCATCGGCAAAAGTTATGGTGGCGGTGGCTGTGGCGTCGGTGATGATGGTGTCGGTGCTGTATACTTCATCGCCAATTGCCAAAGGGATGCGCTCTTGCCCACGTTGGACTAAAACATCCCCGGTGGCTTTAGTCAGGTGCCCGGCTATATCTTCATTTTCTGGCGGCATGAAAACCTCTTTTCATTATACTACAATCTTTTATTATACTATATTCTAAATGGGAATCTGTCAAGTTACTTGTTCCAGGGCCTACGCATCTAAATTCTCGCCGCTTGCCTCCGGGGTACTTCTCCAAAACATTCCTTATTTTAACTCCTTCGGCTTCACTTCACTTCGGCTCCGCTTGCTTCGCATTAGGCTTCTAGCTTAATTCAGAAATCATGTTTGATTACAAGTGTTTGCCCTGGGAAAAACAATTACAACCCCAAAAATTTAGATGCGTAGGCCCTGTTACTTGTTCTCTGTCAGCAGAGCCTAGGCACCAAATTTGCCAAAATTTTCGGGTTTTTACGGAGTAATTTTCCGTAATTGACACTCGTAGCTTGCAAACCGGGTAGAAATTAGCAAGATGTGGAAGGGGCGTCTTGGTAACGCCTTTGAATGCTGAGCATTGTTTCTAATATTTCCATGAAATCTTTGACCATTTCCGGGTCAAAGTGCTCGCCTGCTTCTTTTTGAATAATCTCTAAGGTTTGGTTCAAAGGGATAGGTTTTTTATAGCAACGAGGAGCCAAAAGGGCATCAAAGACATCAACTAAAGCTGTGATGCGTGCTTCAAATGGAATGTTTTCCCCGGCTAAAATGGGGCCGTTGGGGCGGCCGCAATAGCCTGTGCCATTCCACTTTTGGTGGTGATGAAGGGTGATGTTGGCCGCAAAGTAGTCTTGAGGGCTGGTGGCATTTTTGAAGATTGTAGCTCCCAAGTGGCAGTGGGTCTCCATGATTTGGCGTTCTTCTGGGGTAAGTGGGCCCTGTTTTTTCAAAATGTGATCTGGAATGCCGACTTTGCCCAAATCATGGAGCATGGCCGCTAAACGCAAGTGAGCTTTGGTGCTTAGAATTTCGACAATATCAACTCCGCGCTTTTCAGCCCAGTGATGGTAGAGCTCTGCGGCCATGGCTCCGACTCGTGAGACATGGGGGCCGGTTTCGGCCGGGTCGCGCATTCGGGCTGTTTCCAAAACCCGCAAAAGCATTTCGCGTGTGGCTAAAGCCCGACCAATGGCTTGGCCGCCGAGCTGGGCCAAATTGTTTAAAATGTGAGCCAGCCGATAAGTGAAGGGCAATGGTTTGTCGTCTTCCATATGGTTAATTAGTTGCAGAACTCCCAATAGCTCGTTTTCGCGGTGATAAATTGGCACAGCACAAATTGAGACAGTCCGGTAGCCTGTGGCATTATCAAAGGAATCGTTAAAAGTATAAGGAACATCAGGGTCTAATTTGCGAACATCGGCAATGTTTAACACTTCACCGGTGAGAGCAGTATAACCGGCAATGGAATGGGGAGCCAGAGCCAAGCGAGCGTTGAGATATTGTTGGCGGGCAGCTTGGGCTCGGGTGAAAAGGCTGTCGTTGTGGGAATAGGCGAAAACCAGTTCATCATCCTCAAGAAGATATATGGTGCCTGCATCTGCCCCAGAGAGGTTGCGCGCTTTTTGTAACAGCGCATCCAAAACGGCGTTAAGATCGGGAATTTCCAAAAATTCCGAAGAAAAAAGGCAGGCTTTACATTGCACCGGGTGGTAGAAATTAGCTTCAGTGTCATCTTGGCCAATGTTTATGCTTAAACCTTCATGAGCTAAGAGAAGATTTTTTTTATATTGCGGGTTTTTAGCTAAAAGGTTGGCTGTGAAAGCACTTAAGAATTGGTCATCATAAGTGGGGTCATAGTGAGTTGAAACAAGAGTTTTTATTTGTAAGGGGCTGATTAAAGGCAACCAAAGCTCTAAAGCTGAATGCCCCCACCCTCTTTTTTGTTTAAAATCTTCTAAGGTGTATTGAGTATCGACTAGAGCTATATCAACACCGCAAAGGCCTTGGCTGAAAGGACTCTTTAAGTTAAGATCATCTTCAGAAAGTTCGTGATCGCCACTGTAAAAAAGGCTGCGCTCACCAACTTGGATTCTGTAAGCAGTGGCTGTGAGAAAGCCATCTGAGTTTTTGGGCCCATGATTGGCGGCAAAGGTGGTGAGGCTGGTGGTGGGGCTTAAGTTGACTGTTTGGCCGTTGGCCAAAGAGACAATTTTCCGTTGGCTGGGTAAATCTTCCCAAGTGACTGCAAAAAGAGAGAGAGAAAAGAGATTCTTTAAATAGGTTTGGGGGTCAAGGCCGCCAATGCACTCGGGGACGTAAAAGGTTACTTCCCAATCTTCTTTGAATAGGGGGGCAAAAAAATGAAGCCCACACACGTGATCCCAATGACCATGGGTGAGTAAAATGGAGCACTTTTTGTGGGTTTTATCTTCAAGAAGGTTTTCCCCTAAATTGCGTAAGCCCGAGCCGGCATCCAAAATGACAGGGTTGCCGTTTGAAAGGCGTAGGCAATAACAAGACGTGTTGCCTCCGTAGCGACTGTAGGTAACCCCGGTGGTTGGTGTTGAACCGCGGACTCCCCAAAACTGTAATTGCATACCCACCTCATTATTTGAGCTTAAGGTGTAAAGGGCCAAAGGAACGGAAAGATTAAACCAAAGAAAAGAAAATTTTTCTTTCCAACATTATTATAACACAAGTTGCTAGTGGAAAACAACTTTGTAAAAAGGGATTGCCAGGGCCTACGCATCTAAATTCTCGCCGCTCGCCTCCGGGGGTACTTCTCCAAAACATTCCTTATTTTAATTCCTTCGGCTTCGCTTATTTCACAATTAAATTCAAGCTGCACTTGTAAATCATCTTTAATTACTGGCGCTTACCCTGTGAAAAATAATTATAACCTAAAAAAATTTAGATGCGTAGGCCCTGAAGGGATTGCTAGGGATTCGATGTTTATTTTGCTGAGTACTTAGGTTTCCTTTTGTTATTTTTTTAAAGTTGCCATAGTATTAACTTCTTAAATTGTCGTTATGGCTTACGAGTTTTTTATAATTATTTAAGTTAACATTCCTAATGGCAATTGCTTAAAGGGCATTTACTTTGGCACTCAGGCGATGCAATAAATTGACGCCAGTGCTTAAACGAGTGCTTTTTTGCTTTTTTAGTTGACACGCCTAAGTTTTTATATAACTATAAAAGTTAAAATTTAAGAAAAGACCTTAAATTATTCTTTACAACCCTGATAAACTTCTGAAAGGAAATTTAAAATGAGCAATTGGACCCAAAATGAAATCGAAACTTTAATCAACGCTTGTCAAAAAAAAGCCGCTATTGATGCAGATTTTAGGCAGGAAGTTCTGGCCAATCCCCTTGCCGCAGCTCAAAAAATGACTGAGAAAGAAGTTCCGGCCGGTCTCAAAATTAAAGTTATCGAAAGTGACGATAATTATGATTACACCTTTGTTTTGCCTGAACTTTTGACCGGAAAAGTGGACGAAGCTGCCCTTGACAGCGTTGTTGGTGGCGGAGATTGTGGCACTTTCAGCTCCGGTGGGGGGACGTGCTATAACTTTACACCCTGTAATAACGATATTTCCAGAGGTGGTAAACAAGGTAAAGGCAATAAATAATAATTTTTCTTGGCTATGAGGGCACTTTTTGTGAAGGGAAATGCAAAATCGTCACAGTAGTGCTCTCATTTGTTAATGCAGATTTTATTGGAGCTTTCATTGAGCATTTGGACCCAAAGCGAAATTGAAAATTTAATTCAAAAATGTCAAACTAAAGCGGCAATGGATAGTGGTTTTCGCCAAAATTTATTGGCAGACCCTCTTGGAGCTGCTCAAAGTTTGGCTGATAAAGAAATTCCAAGTGGCTTAAAGGTTAAAATCATTGAAAATGATCCCGCCTATGATTTTACTTTTGTTTTAAACAGTCTTTCTAAAATGGTTGTTGAGGAAAGTGATTTGGAAAATCTTTACGCTGGCGCCGCTCATTGTGATTCCTTTCATGCGACCGAATATTGTGAAGTTTTTCACATTTGCGGCCGAGATAGTGGGAAAAGATAGGGGCTAAAATGGCGCTCTGGAATAGCGAAAACTTGAATTTCTGGCTTAAGGAATGTCAAAACAAAGCGGCAATAGATAAAGTTTTTCGGAAAAAACTACTTGCCAATCCCCTTGAAACTATTGAAGAATTTTCACAAATTCCCATTCCGCGAGGTATTTGCCTAAAAATTATCGAAAGCGACCCTGAATATGACTACACCTTCGTGCTGGAACCGCTTCGGTCGAAAAAAATTAGCGACGATGAGTGCAGTGAAATTATTGGGGGAGCCAGTTGCAACGATTTTACAGCTCCTTACGGCTGTGGGCAATTCACGGTTTGCGGCACTGATAGGCGAAAATAGAAGGTTTGAATAATGAAGTTTTGGTCGCGCTTTAACCATGTAATTGACTTTGAAGACAAACTTTTATTGTTCAATGCCCTCAGTAATACTTTTGTTGAACTCCCACCGGAAAAAATTGAATTTTTTCGACACCTTAAAACAGGGGAGCCCGTTGATTTAAGTGGAGAAGTTCTTCTTTCCTTCCAACTTACCATGATGAAAAGTTTGGTTGACAAGACCGAAGATGACCAAATTGCCAACATCATTAAAATGAAGCGCCGCTTTCGCCAAAGTGCCGCAAACACTTTATCTTTAACTATTGCACCAACTCGCGAGTGCAATTTTGCTTGCATTTACTGTTATGAAGAAGACCGGGCCGCCGTGAGCATGACCCCGGAAACTGAAACTGATTTGCTTGAATTTATAAGTAGATTTAAGAACTTAGACGCATTGAATATAACTTGGTTCGGCGGGGAACCTCTTATGCGTTTTGATGTTATTGAGCGTTTAACAAAAAAGTTTTTAGAATTAAAAATACCTAAATATTATAGCGAAATAATAAGTAATGGCTATTTGTTGACGGCGGAAGTTGCCGAAAAATTTGAGTCTTTACAAATCAAAAATTTACAAGTGACAATCGATGGGCCGGAAAGGGTTCATAACCGGCGGCGTATGCTTTTAGGCGGCAGTGGGACGTTTGCAGGAATTTTGAATAATATCGATAATTTACTTGCTTCAAGCTATGAGGGCAGAGTATCATTTCGGATAAATGTCGACAAAAAAAATGAAGCCACTTACAATGAAACATATCGTTTTCTGAAAGAAAAATTCCCCCAAGACAGCGTTTTTGTCCACCCGGGGATTGTTCACGATTATGACGGCGAAAATGAAAACGGCGAGTGCTTTAGTTCCGCTGAAGAAGTGGACTTCTATTTTAAGCAGAATCGCGCCTACGATCTTAAAACAATTGATTTTTTCCCAAAACAACGCCTTTTTAGCTGCCTGGCTGACATCAGAAACGGTTATGTGGTTGGCCCGGAGGGTGAGCTTTATAAATGCTGGGCAAACCTTGGTCAAAGCACTAAAATTGTTGGCCATCTCCAAGCTTCCAAGCCTTGGAATATGCCGCTCCTTGCTGCTTGGTTAGAGGGACAAAATGCGTTGAATGACTCGCGTTGTGCTAAGTGTTCGATATTGCCACTTTGCGATGGCGGTTGTTCCTATTTACGTCTAAAGCAATATTTAGCAAACCAAAATATAAATTGTTGCGGTTATTTGAAAAGCCATTTGAAAGAATTACTCAAGGAATATTATGCCCTTAAAGAACAATCTGCCCCTTGAGTTCGTAGTTGTAAACCGTTTGAATATAAAGCAAATTCTCAATTTGCTCTCTTCTGAAGAGTTGGAGTTTTGCTATAGCTCCTTATCTTTTAGTAATTTTATTTTGCTCGCAGCCAAGTGTGCAAATCGTTATGTGGGCTATGTCGCCCTTTGTCCAGACTGCGAAGAGTTTTGTGTAAGTATTAAATATATAAGAGTTTGTCAGGAATTCCAGCGCTTAAATATTGCCAGAGCTTTGCTGAAGGAAGCGGCCAAAATTTGCCTTGATTCCACGGACTATACAACTCTTTTACTCTCTTACCCCACGGGCAATTCGGAATTGGACGCCTTTTATAATTCATTACCGGGGGAAGTGCGCCTTAAACATATTGAAGCTTGGTTTTATTCTAAAGATCATATGGATATGTTACTTAGTCACTGGTCTTTTCAAAATCCGCAAATGGCCAAATGGCAAGTTTCACCTCTGAAAAAATTTTCCGATTCTTTAACTCCAGAGCAAAAAGAGCAATATTATCAACGAGAAAGAGAATTGAAGAAAGATTTTTTATTTGAACAAAATGATATATTTTTCCCGCCAATATGTGAAGATGAAGAGAAAGCTCCCTATTGTCATATTGTGTTGGATGGCGAAAAACCTGCGGCTTGGTTATTAGGTAAGAGAGAAAATACAGACGAACTTTATTTGTCTCAGCTGTATATTGAGAAAGAATATCGCACGGAGCCGCTTTTTTTCGTGTTGGTGAAACATGGCTTGCTTCAGGCTGCCAGTGAAAATTTACACGCCCATTGGCGAATCGTCCATTGGTCGTCTTCGTTTTTGGATATTTCTCTCAAATACTTTAAAAAATGGGGTTTTTCTAAAATAGAAAAAAGCTATTTAAAAACTTGTGATCTGAAGAACTTGCTTGTCTAATTTAGCTAAATCTTTATTTTTTACGAAAATGCTATTAAGTGAAAATTATGAAAAGAAACCTCTTTAGAAAAAATGCAATGCTGAAAATGATGTCGCCATTAGAGCTAGACCGTTCTTTAGTCATTGTATCGCGGCGCAATTGGCTGGTTCTTTTGAGTTTGGGTTTGCTCACCATATTAGTAGTTTATTGGAGCATTTTCGGAAAAATTTATGAACGCATAACGGGAAGTGGCGTAATTTTAACCAAGCAAGGAATTTATACAGCATATGCTCCCGCTGCGGGGCGGATTGTTTCCTTAAATGTAAGTGCCGGAGATTACGTGCAAAAAGGAGACCTCATTGCCACTCTTTTGCTGCCGGAAGCGCGCTCTGAAATTCAAAATTTAAACAGCAAAATTGAACGGCGCCGGGAAATGCAGAGGCAAATTCTCGCCTTTAACGAATCCATTACGGAAAGCAGTTTGAAGCAAAAAAATCAATTGCAGGAAAGTTTAAACTCGACTATTGAAATTTTGAAAGAGCAAATAGAGTGGCATGATGATTTCTTGCGCCGTTTGGGAGGATTGCGCCGGAGTGGCTCGACTTCAGAAAAGGATTATGTTGAGTTTCGGGAGGGTAACGATCGTTTGACCATGAGTTTGGGGGAAAAGATAACTGAACTTAAGCGGTCGGAAACGGAATATTTGCTCCAGAAAAAATCAAGTGATTATGAAGAATTACAGCTCGATTTGGAGCTTGTTGAATTAACTGAAGAGTTATATGACAAAATTAGCCTTTATCGCCTTAACTCTCAAGTAATCAGCGATGGCACCGGTTATGTAACTTCCGTTTTAGCAGAGCCCCAAATGTTTGTCGCCACAAACCAAGCTTTGGTAAATATCTCAGATGATTCGGAAAGTCACGATGACGGTTGGGTTCTCTATGCCTATTATTCCCTTTTGAATAGCGGCAAAATTGAGCCTGGGATGTCGGTGTTAGTGACTCCTTCCATGGTGAAAGCGGAAAAAGATGGCTCAATCCGAGGGGTTGTTCACTCGGTAAACAGCTATGTCCAACCGGCGGAAGCTTTAAATTTGAAGTATCGTAATCAAAATTTTTCCGAGGCCATTTTTAAGATGAGCGACAATATGCCGGTGGAAGTGAAAATTGTTTTAAACGGCAACCCTGAAAACTTTAGCGGCTTTGAATGGACTAGTGGTGCTGGGCCGAATATTAGAATAAATGAAGGTACTTATTGCAGTGCCAGTATCGCGGTGGACACTTTGCGTCCGTTGGAGTTGGTTTTTGCCAAGCTGCGTAAGGTAGCTTTGGGAAGCGGTGTGAATGAAGAGTTTATGGGTGCGACGGTTAAAGAGAAGTTAAAATAATGCTAAAATTTATACTCAATAAAATTAGAGAATTTTTTTGGGCAAAACCACCTCGCGTTCCATTGGTATTGCAAATGGAGCTGGTTGAGTGTGGTGCGGCTTCTTTGGCCATGATTTTAGCATATTATAAAAAATTTATCCCCTTGGAAGTTATGCGTGATGAGTGTGGGTGCTCGCGCGATGGCAGCTCGGCTTCTGCGCTGTTGAAGGTGGCCCGCAATCATAATATGCAGGCTACGGGCTATAAAGAACACAATATCAACGACTTGACTAAATATAAACTGCCGCTAATTTTGTTTTGGAATTTCAATCACTTTTTGGTTTATGGCGGCAGAGTAAACGATAAACACTATATTTATGACCCTGCTTTTGGTGAAAGAATTGTTTCCTCTGAAGAGATGGATCAATCATTTAGCGGAATTTTATTAGAGATTTACCCAGACGAAAATTTTAGCCCTTCCGGCCGGGCTCGTTCTTTTATAGATTTATTAAAGACGCGTTTTTCGCTCTATAAAATGACTATTACCTATTTGGTTTTACTTGGAATTTTGCTAATTCCCGCCAGCTTGTTAACTCCCAGCTTTTCCGCAATTTTAGTCGATAAATTTCTAAATGCTGAAAACTACAATTGGGGCCCGCCGCTTTTGCTCGCCGCATTCATCACTACCGTTATGGTTATTGTTTTAACTGCCATGCAGCAAAATACTTTAATTCGTTTTAACTTAAAGCTTTCTTTAGACTCATCGTTTAAGTTTTTTGAGCATATATTGCGCCTGCCCATTAATTTTTTCTCCCTTCGGCAGCCGGGCGAGTTGGCTAATCGTTTGAATATGATTGATATGATAGCCAATTTTATTTCGCTTCAATTTTCTTCCAACTTGTTGTCGTTTATAACCTTAGTGTTTTATGGAACTGTTTTAATATATTACGATTTTGTGTTGGGGCTTTTGGCTTGCGTGACGGCTTTTATCATCATGTTTTTACTGGCTCAAGAAATTAAAAAACGGCGAATTATAAGCCAGGCCAGTCAGCAAGATTCTGGCCGCCTGGTGGGTTGTAGCACCTCTGGCATTATGCTCATGGAGACCCTTAAGGCCAGCGGGGCGGAAGACGATTTTTATGCCCAGTGGAGCGGCATTCAAACAAGTGCGGTGATGTCGCAGCAACGCCTTGAAATGTCGTCGCTTTTTATTAATATTTTCCCCACAACTCTAATTGCCCTAAACACCATTGCCATTTTAGTTCTCGGAACTTTGCGAGTTCTTTCCGGCTCTATGACCATGGGAGAGCTGCTTTCGTTTCAGCTTTTAATCGGTTACCTATTTGCGCCAATTACAGCTCTGGTGGGAATGGTCTCTTCACTTCAAGAGCTTGATGTCACCATGGGTCGCCTTGATGACGTCTTAAACTACAAACAAGACCCGGTTTTTACAAAAAATCAAGATGCATTAACCGAAGAAAATATCACTAAACTTAAAGGGGATATTGAGCTGACTAACATCACTTTCGGCTATAACCCCATCAAGCCGCCTATAATTGAAAACTTTTCCCTTAAAATTAGGGCCGGCGAGCGTGTTGCTTTAGTCGGTGCCTCCGGCTCTGGTAAATCGACTATTGCCAAGCTTATTGTGGGCCTTTATACCCCCGATAGCGGCGAAATTACTTTTGATCAAAAACAGCGTAGCCATTACAGCTCCACCCTTTTTGCCAATTCCTTTGCCGTTGTTGACCAGGATATTTTTCTGTTTAAGGGCACTGTTTACGAAAATTTGAGCATGAGAAACAGTGCTGTCTCGATTCAATCAGTCAAAGAGGCGGCAATGGATGCTGAAATATTTGATGAGATAAGTCAGCGACCTTCGGGACTTTTTTCCGAAGTGGAAGAATATGGCACCAATTTTAGCGGGGGCCAAAGGCAACGTTTGGAAATAGCTCGGGCTCTGGCAATTGAGCCGAGCATATTGGTTTTAGACGAGGCCACCAGCGCTTTAGACCCGGCCACTGAGGCGAAGGTGGATAAAAACATTCGGCGCCGCGGCTCAACAACTATTATTGTCGCCCACCGTTTGAGCACAATTCGCGATGCCGACCGCATTATTGTTTTAGACAGAGGTAAAATTGTTGAACAGGGAAGCCACCAAGATTTGATTGAGTTGAACGGTTTTTATACAAACTTGGTTAAGAGTATGTAATTATGGATATATTTAAAAATTTACCGGAAAAACTATTGGAGCACTCAAATAGTGGTAAGCTAATTGTTTTAGATAATCCCGATGTTATTTACATCTTGAAAAGTGGCGAATTAAATTTGTTTTTGACAAAATTTGATGCGCAAGGCAGAGCAGGGAGCCGCACTTTTTACTCTTCACTTTCTGAACTCAACAGTATTGTCATACGCGGCATCTCGAGTCCCCAGGGCGCGGTAAAGCTTTGCGCTGTGCCTCACTTAGATAGCATTTATCTTGAAATGCCTTTAAGCGAGCTAGATCAACTCCCAATTTCAGAACGAAAATTTATTGAAGAGCAATTGAGCACCTTGGCGGCCGGCTTGATTAAAACTGCCGACCGCAACTTTGAAGTGGCCCCCGCTAAGCTCCCCACTGTTTTCACTCAAAACAGTGATGAACTCACCACTTTGCTTGAAAGCTTTGTTTTAGCTAAAGAGAGGGAGTTTAAAAAGCAATATCAACAGTTAAAAGATGAGGACGTAAAGTCGCACAATCGTGCTTTTGCCAATTTGTTTCGCTTTTTTACCAAAAGTGAGAAGCCAACTTTTACTAAAAACAACAACACCTTAATCGGGGCGATAAATGCTCTTGGCCAGATTCAGGAGCTAGATTTTCAAGTTTCTGATATGCAATTAGACGCCCCTGAAAATAGCCAGCTGGATGTCATCAGTAAACAGTCATTGCTACGTAAGCGCACCATAACTCTAGAGCCTGATTGGCACCTCAAAACAGGCCTTCCTTTTTTGGGTAAATTAAAAAATGGCGAAAATATTGCAGTTTTCAACCATGAAGAGAATGAGAGCACTTGGTATTACTATAATAGTGCGGTGGGTGAAGTTGTTGAAGTCAATGACGATGAGGCTGAAAACATCTTGAAAAAGGGAATTGTTTTTTATAAGCCGCTCCCCAATGAGCCTCTCACTTTCAAATCGCTGTTATTGATAATGTGGAAAATGGTGAAGCTGGATTTTAAAAAGGCCTTGTGGCTATTTTTTATAGCCTCTTTGTTGAGCTCAACAATCCCGATTATAAATGCCCTTATTTTTACGACAGTTATCCCAATGGCTGACCACCGTTTGCTTATGCAGATTTTTATTCTAGCGATTGGTTTTGCCCTGACTAAAGGGATTATTGAATATCTTAACTTAATATTATTATTGCGAATTAGAACTCGTATTGCCTGGGCTTTGCAAGCAGGAATCTGGGATCGCATCTTAAGTCTACCCGTTTCCTTCTTTAAAGATTATTCCATTGGCGACATAACTAACCGTAGCTTAGGTGTGGCTCAATTGGTTGATATTTTTGGTAACACCTTTTTGAAAAACATTTTGACTTGGGTTTTTTCTTTCCCTGCGCTCATTTTAATGTTTTATTATTCACCGTTGTTTAGTGTGGTGATGATTGCTTTTATTATTTTAATGGTGTTGTGTTTTGTTATCTGCGCAAGTTTAAGTTATAAGTTACAGAAAAAAATCGCCGCTATTTCCGGTGAGATTCAAGGTAACATTGTGCAATATTTTGCCGGCATCAACAAAATCAGGGCGTCAAAAACGGAAAACCAAACCCTCGAGCATTGGAGCGAGGGCTTTGCCCAAAAAAAAGAGCTTTATTATAAATTAGCAAATATTAACAAGGTGACAAGCGTTTTAAGCAGCGCCTTACCTATTTTTACCATCACAGTCATGATTGCTCTGGCAGTTCTCGTTTTCACCGTGGCCCCGGAAAAAGCAATTGCAGTGCCTGATTTTATTGCCTTTTCAGCTTCTTTAAGCATAGTCAGCGCCTCTTTTGGGCTCATGCTCACCTCTCTGGCTGAAGGCATTGGGGCCATTTCTATCTACCAAAGGCTGAAGCCCATTTTAAAAACCCCGGGTGAGACGGCTTTTGGCCAAAGCCAGGCCGGGGAAATTAGCGGAGCTTTGAGCATTAAGCACGTCACATTTAAATACAACGCTTCAGAGCGGCCCATTTTGAACGGCATTAACCTAAGCATTTCTCCTGGGGAGTTTGTGGCCATTGTGGGGGAATCGGGCTCGGGAAAATCGACTTTGTTGCGGCTTTTGTTGGGCTTTGAAAGGCCTCAGCAAGGCTCAATTTCCTATGACGATGTTGATATTAGCCAAGTAGATTTGCGGTCTTTGCGCTCGCAAATAGGCGTTGTCTTGCAAGACGGCAAGTTGCTACCGGAATCTATTTTTAAAAATATCGTTTCAGGCTCTAGCTCTCTGACTATTGACGACGCCTGGGAAGCGGCGGAAAAAGCCGGGTGTGCTGCGGATATAAAGGCCATGCCCATGCAAATGCACACCATTTTAAGTGGCGATGGCGGTGGAATTTCAGGTGGGCAGCGGCAGCGAGTTTTGATTGCTCGCGCTTTGGCTCGAAAGCCTAAAATACTTTTTTTTGACGAGGCGACCAGTGCTTTAGATAATAAAGCTCAAAGTATTGTGAGTGAAACCATTGGCGCTTTGACCATTACAAAAATCATCATAGCCCATCGTCTTTCCACTGTTATTAAGGCTGATCGCATAATTGTTTTGGCGAAAGGAAAAATTGTTGAAGAGGGGACATATGGTGAGTTGATGGCTCTTGGTGGTCACTTTGCAAAGCAGGCTAAACGGCAAATTTTAGGAAGCGCTGATTAATTAGCGTTTACTTGCGAAGTTGGCAAAACTGCCAACTTCGCCGCACCGAAATGAGAGGAAAAACCACGTTTCTCCGTCCCGAAGGGCTCATGAAAGGCAGCGTTTACTTTAGAGAGCGAAAATGAAAACTAAAAACGTCATAATAATATTAATAGTAGTCGCCATCGTCCCCTTGTTTTTTTTGACAACTTTAAAAGATTGGCGACAAGTTCTAGATTTTTCATTCTTTACCACAGCTTGGGAAAAAAGCATTGAAGAATCAGCCCACGCCCGCCTAAAATATTATAGTAAGCCGCGTTCGGTTATTAAACTTGCGGCCCTCGGGGCTTGGAAGCATTGGGATGGGCAAAATATCAAACTCAAAGAGACCATTCAGTTTGCTTTTGCTAAAATTAATTCCGAAAATGAAAAAAGCGGCCTTAAATATGAGATAATTTGGTATGACAACAATGCCTCCACCCAAAGTAGCGATGACTTAGTGCGTGATATTATTAAACAAGAAGATATTTTCGGTCTTATTGGGACATTTCAATCGTCAACAAATGCCATCATAAAAGCAAAAGTGGCCAAAGCAAAGTTGCTCCACCTTTCAATGACTCAAGGTGATGTGGATTTATTGGTCCCACGGCTTGAGAATTACTTCTCAGCGACCGTTTCAGTGGAGCATGAAGCGCAAAGCCTGGCCACGTGGAGTAGAGAAAAGTTCGGGAAAGATGAATCCTTTTTCCTGGTTAGGGAAGATGATTTGTATAGTCGTAAATTTGGTGACAGCATTTTTAAGATGTTTCACCGTGCAGGCTTAAATATAATTGGCTCTTTGTTCTATGAGAAATCAAACACAACCGGGCACGTTGAGAGGTATCTTTCGGATTACTTAGCGTTTGAACCAAATTTAAAAATAATGCTAGTTGGTAACGTTGGGACATATTTGGATTTTTATAAATATAATGAGCCTTTAGTGGCCGCATTAAAGTCAAATGATTTTATTGTCAACCAAGAGTCAGTAAATTGGAAAGATTTCAACTTGCTGCCAAGCTTGAAAAATAGCTATATCATTTCAACTATTAAATATGACGAACGATTCACTGCCGTTTTAAAAGAATTACAAGAGCTTTACGGGCTTGAATCTGAAATATATTTAAATATTTATGCCTATCGTCTGCCTTTTATTTTGGCCGATGCGGTGAAAATGGCTCAATCAAATGATATAAATAAGGTGGTTCGCTATATGAACGATAAGCCCTTGGCGACTCCTTTAGGAGAGATTAGTTTCAATGAGCAAGGCTTCATTGAAAATACTCCCATAAATATTATTAGAGCTCAAGAAATATATGATTTTTTAAAAGAAATAGCTTGGGAAACTGTAAAATAATCCCTATGCATCTATTGTGATAAAGTTAAATGAGGAAACAATGAGTAACATTATAGTTTTATTTGAAGTTAAACCGACTCCAGAGGGCATGAACAGGTATTTAGAATTGGCGGCAATGCTCAAAGAAAAGCTTGCCACAGCTGAAGGCTTTATCAGCGCCGAAAGGTTTCGGAGTTTAAACAATGAAGGTAAGCTCTTATCGATGAATGTGTGGGAGAGTGAAGAGGCCTTGGGGAAATGGCGCAATAACTTAGAGCACATCATGTGTCAGCAAGAAGGTAAAAGTAAGTTGTTTGAAGGCTACAAGATCACTGTTTGTAAGGCAATTCGAGAATATACAATGGAAGATAGATGATATGCTTTTAGCCCGGGTTTTCCGTCTGTTGGCAAGCACCTGACTACTCTCGCTGTCAACGAGATATTTGAATTTACAATAAAATAGCCTCCAGGAGCTTCCAGGGGTTTTGTGGCTCCTTTAAGGTGATGGGTTGAAGCTTGGTGAAGGGTTTGGTATCAGGCGGCAAAAGGGCTGTTAAGTAGTTGCCGGTGAGGATTTTTAGACGTCCGCTGGGGCGGTGGGGAGTATTTTCCAAAAGGGCGAGCTCGCTTTGGCCAATATTTTTTTGGCTGAAAGCGGCTCGTTTTTGTTGGTTTAGTTCCTTTAGCTGAAGGGCTCTGGCACGCTTTAAGTGCTCCGGGACTTGCTCGGAGCTGGCAGCGGCAATGGTGCCCGGGCGAGGAGAATAGGGAAAGACGTGGAAATAGGCCAAGGGGAGGCCAGTGAGGAGCTCTTCGGTGGCTCGGAAATCAGCCTCGGTTTCCCCGGGAAAGCCCACCATGATGTCGACTCCAATGGCGCAGCGGGGCCATTTTTGGTGGAGTTTGTTTACTAAAGTGGTAAACATTTCAGTGTTGTAAGGGCGATTCATCAGTTTGAGAATGCGGTCGCTTCCGCTTTGCAGGGGCAAATGGAAGTGAGAAGCCAGCCAGGGGTAGCTCTCATAGGCGCAGAGGAGTTCGTCGTCGAGCTCTAAAGGTTCAATGGAACTCAGGCGCAGGCGAAAACTTTCGGAGGCTGGGGTCAGTTTTTCTTCAATGGCGTGGAGTAGGCGAGCCAAGTTGAGGCTTTGGGGGAAATCGCGCCCCCAGAGCCCAAGGTGAATGCCGCACAAAACAGCTTCTTTGAGGCCGCCTTCGATATAGTGTTTGAGTCCGTCCAGCACTTTAGCCAAAGGGAGGCTCCGAGACGGCCCCCGAGCAGAGGGGACGGCGCAATAAGTGCAGGAAGCTGAGCAGCCATCTTGAATCTTGTAAAAAACTCGGGTGCGCTCCGGCCACGGAGTGCCGTAGTCCGGGGCGAGTTCTCCGGCTTTAAGTGGGCTCACCAAAAGCTGGGGCGGGCCTTGGGGGGCTTCCAGAGGGGCCAGATGTTCGGCCAGATTTGCTTTTTCGTTCTGGCCCAAAATGAGATCAGCCAAACCACTGTCGGCTAAAAATTGTGGGTTACTTTGGGCCAGGCAACCAACTAACACAAGGCGGCAATCCGGGGCTTGTCTCTTGAGGCGGCGCATGAGGGCTAAGATTTCTTGGTCGGCTTTTTGGGTGACGGTGCAGGTGTTTATCACGGCTAAAGCCAGCTCTGGCCCGGCCTCCACCACGTCATAGCCAAGTCGGCGCAGAGTTTCGGCCATTGATGATGATTCAAATTGGTTGACTTTGCAGCCTAAAGTTAAGATGGCTGCTTGTGGTTTGGTAGTTTGGGATGGCATATTATTCTCAAATGGTATTGTCAAAATGTTTGCCGCTCACCTTCGGGAGTGTTTCTCCAAAATCTTTCTTAAACTCCTTCGGCTTCGCTTCACTTCGGCTTTAGGCCTTCGTTTCGCTCATTAGGCGGAGTTTTACAAAATCTTTTGGAGAAGCACCCCCTTCGGCTTCGCTTGCTTTATGTTAAGCTCTGAGGCTAACTAGTAAATCATTTACAAGTGTTTATTCTGTGAAGGGCCATAAAAATTTAGATGCGGAGCCCCGATGGTATTGTTGTCAAGTGATAGTGCGCTTGAAAAATTCGGCAACTTCGGCTAAATCAGAAGTCAAAGGGCTTGGCGGCATACCTTTTAAAAGAAGCTTGCCATATGATTTGGTCAGAAGGCGAACGTCTAAAATGGCCAGTAACCCGCGATCGTTTTTAGAGCGTAAAAGGCGCCCCAAGCCTTGCTTTAAAGTGAGGGCGGCCTCCGGCAAATAGTAATCCCGAAAGGAGTTGCGGCCTTCTTCGGTTAACAGGCGCGAGCGGGCATTCACCAACGGGCGGCTGGGGTTGGGGAAGGGGAGCTTTTCAATAATCACGTTTATGAGGCTTTCCCCCGGCACATCAACACCTTGCCAAAAACTCTGGGTAGCCAGTAAAACAGAGTGGGTGTTTTGGCGAAACTCGGCCAAAAGAGCAGAGCGGCTCATTTCCCCTTGCACTAAAATGGGCCATGGGGAGTTTTTCAGATTTTGGGCTAAATAGTTCAAACTGCGGTGGGAGGTGCAGAGAACTAGAGCTCGCCCGTCACTGAATTTCAAAAGTTCCGCCACCGATTCGCCGAGGGCAGAGAGAAAGTTTGGGTCTTGCGGTTCGGGGAAGTTTTTAGGCACGTAAGTTAAGGTGCGCTTGGCATAATCAAAGGGAGAATCTAAAGTGATTCCTTCCACTTCGGCTAATAAGCCCATGCGCTCTTTGAAGAATTTAAAGTCTCCGCCGTTACTTAAAGTGGCGGAGGTGAAGACTATCGGGCGGCCCAAGCTCAATAAATTATCGGCAAGTTGCTTTGAGACGCGAATGGGAAAAGCGGCCAGGGTCAACCGTTGGCCTTGTCGCTCCCCTTGGTAGACATAGTCCCGGCGTGAGTTTTCCGCTAAAAACAACATGGTGGAAGCCGCTTCTAAAAGCCTCCCTCGCACGGGAGCCAATTCGTCATCTTCTAAGGCTGCCCCTTTCAAGGTGTCTGCTATAATCAGGGAGTGCTCGTGGAAATCCATCAGCAAACTGGCCAGAGGCGCCGCCTCTTTGTCGCCTTCTTGCCACAGTTCAAACTCGCCGCCAGTTCGATAAAAACTTAGCAGTTGCTGGTTAAAAGCTTGGAAGGTTTTCAAAAGAGGCTCTGTTTTGGCCCAGGTGGTTAAAGTGAGCCGCATGGCGTTCTGTTCTAAATCTTTTAAGAGAAAAGAAAGGGCTCGGGTGCTCAGCGAGCGGCCAAAATAGTTGGTGGCCGCCTCTTCTAAGAGGTGGGCTTCGTCAAAAACAAGAGCGTCCCACTCGGGGAGAACTTCGCCGAAACCATTGGCTTTCAAGGCTAAATCAGCCATGAATAAATGGTGGTTGACTAAAACCAAATCAGCCGCTGCCGCTTGGCGCCGAGCTTTAACCAAGAAACACTCGTTAAAATCAGGGCAACGATTGCCTAAACAGCGCTCCGCCGGTACGCTGACCTCCGACCAGTGGGGCCAATCGTCAGGGAGGGGAAACTCTCCGCGGTCGCCGGTCTCCACTTTGGGATAAGTGTTGGCCAGAAGCTGAAATTCCTTTTGTTGTTTGGTGGGGAAAAGGCTTTTTTGAGCGAGGGCTTTTTTTAAGAAGTAAAGACAGAGGTAGTTCTCTCGTCCTTTGAGGCGAGCGGCTCGAAAGCCATCGCCAAATACGCGGCGAATGAAGGGCAGATCGTGGTCGAAGATCTGATCTTGCAGGTTCTTAAGGCCCGTGGAAACAATGGTTTTACGTCCGCTCAAAAGGGCCGGGAGAAGGTAGGCCAACGTTTTGCCTGTGCCTGTTCCGGCCTCTACTAAGGCAAAGTCGTCATCGCGCAAAGCTCGGGCCACTTCTTGGGCCATCACAAGTTGCGCCGGACGATTTTCATAGCCTGGGAAAAGGCGGGCCAAAGGCCCCTCGGCCCCTAAAAGAGCGGCAAGCTGGGTCATGTTTAGAATTGGCCCGGTAGTTTAAAGCCGCCGGTAATTTGCCCCATCTCGCGGGTCACCATCTCTTGGGATTTGCGCAAAGCCTCGTTGACGGCCGCCAAAACTAAATCTTCTAGCATGGCCACGTCGCCTGTGACTTCTGGCTTAATTTCCAAAGCGGTGAGTTGTTGGGCGCCGTTGATGGTGGCCGTGACCATGCCGCCTCCGGCAGAGGCTGAAACTGTGCGCCCGGCCAACTCCCCTTGGGCGTCGCTTATTTTCTTTTGCATTTCTTCAGCTTGTTTCATCAAATCGCCAAGGGCGTTAAAATCAAGGGCCATGGTCAATCTCCTTCGCTTTCTTCAGGGGGGAACTCTACGTCGTTTTCTTCTGTTGCTTCGGGGGTGAATTCCACGTCGTTTTTATTTGTTTCTTCCGTTTGGCTTTCAATTTCTTCGGGGGCCTGGGGGCGGAATTCGCACCATTCTCCCTCCAGGGTTTGGGAAATTTTCTGTCCGATTTCGGAGTTTTTAAATTCAGCTAAATATTCGGCGGCAACATCGACCGGCGGCTCTTGAAATAGCTCAATGGAGGGTAAAGTGCCCAAAGCTTTTTTGAAAAGCGGCTCCAGTTCTTGTAAAGCCATCCTGCGAATGGCCGGCCCCAAATCTTTCCCGGGCACTAAATCAAGGATAACATGGGAGGAACTCCAGATGCGGGCTTGGGCCCCTTGGAGCATATTGCGCATTGTTTCGCTAATATTGTTTTGCTGGTCTTGCCAGAAATCTTCCCAAGTGGCATAAGATTTTGGTTCGCTTACTTCAGGGGCCAGCGAAACTTCCGAGGCGGCGGGCCCAGTAGTTTCCACTGGGCCTGGCTGTAGTGAATTTACTACTTTCGGGCTCGTTTGCAGCGGGGTTGGCGCAAGCGTTGAAGTTGTTATTTCCGGGCTTGTTAGGGGCGGAGTAGTTACTGCCTGAGCCGGCATTGCCGGAACTGCCATTGCCGGAGCCGCTATTGCCTGAGCCGGCATTGTTGCCATAGAGCTTGGAGCCGTTACAGCAGCCGGTCTTGGCGGTGGTGGATTCTGGGCCAAGAGTTTTCCCAAGCGGGCCAGAAGCTCACCCGTTTCCACCAGCGGTTCCAGTTGGGCCAGGGAAATGATTTGGGCCTCTAAAGTCCAGCGCGGAGCAGGGCTGTGGTTTAAATCGTTTTGAAACTTTAGCCAAGAGCTGAAATGACGGTGGAGAGTGGCCAGGCTGTGATCGGTAATTAGCGTTGAATATTCAGCTATTTCAGATTCCGTGAGGTTCAGAATATCCTTTTTCCCGGCCCCTGCTTTTAAAAGAGCTAAGGTGCGGGCAAATTCCAAAATTTTTAGGCCCAAATCGCTGAAATCATAGCCGCGCAAATAAGCTTCATCTAAAAAGCCCAAAGCCGTTCCGACTTCTCCTTTTAAAACAGAATTCACAACGCCCATGATTATGGTCGGATCCATGAGCCCGAGGGATACTTGTACCCCCGCTAAGGTAATCTGCCCGTCTCCGGCGGCAATGGCTTGATCCATTAAGGATAAAGCGTCACGCAAACCACCTTCGGCTTGGCGGGCAATTAAAGTGATGGCTTCGGCCTCGGCGGTGATGTTTTCTCGGGCGGCCACGTCGGTGAGGCGGCCGACAATATCCTCAACGGTGATGCGTTTAAAATCGTAGCGTTGACAACGCGACAAAATTGTGGGCAAAACCTTTTGGGGATCGGTGGTGGCGAAGATGAAGACTACCTGCGGGGGTGGTTCCTCCAAAGTTTTAAGTAAGGCCCCGAAAGCGTCTTTGGTGAGGGCGTGAACTTCGTCAATAATATAGACTTTATAGCGGCTTTGAGCCGGGGAGTATTTGACGGTTTCGCGTAAATTGCGAATTTCGTTTATGCCGCGGTTTGAGGCGCCGTCCAGCTCAATGACGTCCACAGCTTGGCCGCCTTTAATTTCCAAGCAGTTGACGCAAAGCTGGCAAGGGCGAGCGGCCGGGTCGGGGTCTTGGCAAGTCAGGCACATGGCTAAGAGGCGGGCCGCCGTGGTCTTCCCGACCCCTCGGGGGCCGGTGAAGAGGTAGGCATGGGCGACTCGCCCGCTGGCCAGAGCATTTTGGAGGGTGCGGCTCACCTGTTCTTGGCCAATCAAGTCGGCAAAAGTTTGGGGGCGATATTTACGCGCCAGAACTAGGTAAGACAAGCGACTCTCCTATTTTTGTAAAGCGTCGGCACACTTAGAGCAAACGCCTTCGCTATTGGCGGTGACTTCACATGAGTGAACCCAACAGCGGGGGCACTTGGGAGCATCGCTAGGGCTCACCTTAACCACCATCTCGCCATCTGCCGGGCCTTCGGTCAATTTCACTGCGCTTACGATGAGGATTTCCGCCAAAGAATCTTGATGTTGCTTTAACAGCTCCAAGGTTTCGCCACCGGCGGTGATTTCCACCTCAGCTTCCAGCGATGAGCCGATGGTCTTTTCCCGACGGGCCAGTTCTAATTCTTTAAGCACCACATGGCGAGCGGCCAGGAGTTTTTCCCAAGTGGCGGCCAATTCCGGCTTGTTCCATTCCTCATTAACGGCCGGTAAATCTTCCAAAAAGACGCTTTGTCCGGCTTTGTAGTCGGGTAAATATGACCAAATCTCCTCACAAGTGAAAGAGAGAATGGGGGCCATGAGGCGGGTCATGGCTGTTAAAACGGTGTGCATCACCGTTTGGGTGCCGCGGCGACGTTTGTCTCCTGCGGCCAGGGTGTAGAGCCTGTCTTTGACCACGTCGTGATAGAAAGAGGACAAATGCACCACAAAGTTATTGATGAGGTGGTAAATAGTGTGGAACTCGTAGCTGTCGTAGGCCTCTTTGATTTTACCAATTAGCGTGTTCAATTGATGGAGGGTGAAGCGATCCATCTCTGATAGTTCGGCGTAAGTAACAGCGTGTTCTGCCGGTTTGAAATCAGCTAAATTGCCGAGAATGAAGCGGCTGGAGTTACGGAAGTTGAAATAGGCTTTTGCCAACATATCAATGATTTGCGGCGAGATACGAATGTCGTCACAATAGTTTTCGGCTGACGCCCAAAGGCGCAAGATGTCAGCGCCGTATTTCTTAATAACTTCTTCGGGGCCAATGGTGTTACCCAAGCTTTTGGACATTTTGCGGCCGTTGCCGTCCACAACGTAACCGTGGGTTAAGACCGTGCGGTAGGGAGCTCGCCCGCGAGTTCCGATGGACATCAACAAGGCCGAGTGGAACCAGCCCCGGTGTTGGTCGGAGCCTTCCAGGTAGAGGTCGCTTATGTCGGGCAAATAGTCGCGACCCTCCATGGTGTCGACAAAAGAGCAAGCCGAATCAAACCAGACGTCTAAGATGTCGGTTTCCTTTTCAAAATTAGTGCCGGAGCATTGGGGGCACTTTTCTCCCGGAGGCAGAAGCTCTTTGGTGTCTAAATCAAACCAGGCGTCGGCGCCTTTTTCTTTAATGAGTTGGAAAAGGAATTCCTGAATCTTTTCACTATAATGCCACTGGCCGCAATCTTGACAGAAGAAAATGGTGATGGGCACGCCCCATGAGCGTTGGCGGCTGATACACCAATCGGGCCGATTTTCAATCATACCGTAAATGCGTTCCCGACCCCATTTGGGCACCCAAGTGACCCCGCCAATGGCCTCGAGAGCTTTTTTGCGCAAATCGTTATGAGCCATGGAAATGAACCACTGGGGCGTGGAACGGAAGACTACCGGTTTTTTACAACGCCAGCAGTGGGGGTATTGGTGGTCGATGTTTTCGGTGGCCAAAAGGGCTCCCACACTTTTTAGGTGCTCGATGATGGCCGGGTTGGCGTTCAAGACTGCTTCCCCTTCCCATTCGGGAACTTCTTTGGTGTAGCGCGCTCCGGCGTCCAGAGGAGAGAAGGGCGCCAAACCGTTAGCCAGGCCCGTTTCATAGTCCTCTCGGCCGTGGCCTGGAGCGGTGTGGACAAGACCCGTCCCTTGTTCTAAAGTGACGTAAAGAGCAGGTAAGATTGGTGATTCCCGATCATACCAAGGGTGACGGCAAATGGTTCCGGCAAAAGTTTTCGTCTCTAAATCGACAACTTTTTCCAGCTTTTGGCCGATTTTAGCCGCCACACTTTCGGCCAACTCCGTGGCCATGACCAGAACTCGACCGTCGGCCAGACGCCAGGCGCTGTATTTAAATTCGGGGTTGTAGGCAATGGCTAAGTTCGAAGGGATTGTCCAGGGAGTGGTTGTCCAGATTGTCCAGAAGACTTTTTCCCCGGCCAGGCAAGGGGATAGGGCTGCCGGGTCTGATTTTAAGGGGAAGGCCACATAAATAGAAGGAGAGCTGTGGTTTTCATATTCAACTTCGGCCTCGGCTAAAGCCGTGCGGCACGAACCGCACCACAAAACGGGCTTCGGGCTTTGGAAAAGAGAGCCAGAGAGGGCAAAGTTCCCCAACTCCCGAGCAATGGTGGCCTCATATTCGTAAGACATGGTGAGGTAAGGCTTTTCCCACTCGCCCACCACGCCCAAGCGTTGAAATTCTTCCGACTGAATGGCCACAAACTTTTCGGCATATTGACGGCATTGGCGGCGAATATCGCCTTGGCTGAGGGTTCTTTTCTTCGAGCCCAAAAGCTTATCCACTTGGTGCTCAATGGGCAGCCCGTGACAATCCCAACCGGGGACGTAAGGAGAGTAAAACCCGGCCATGACTTTTGATTTGACTATAATATCTTTGAGAATTTTATTTAAAGCGTGCCCCATATGGATATGCCCGTTGGCATACGGTGGGCCGTCGTGGAGCACCCAAGGTTTGGCGTCTTTACGCAGTTCCATCATCTGATGGTAAATTTTTTCCTCTGACCACTTGGCCAAGAGTTTGGGCTCTAACTGGGTGAGCCCTGCTTTCATGGGAAAACTTGTTTGGGGAAGATTGAGGGTGTTTTTGTAATCGACTTTATCGCACATGGTGTTTTCCTTAATTTTAATTGATGAGTGCTGTTTGTTTGGCTATTTACACTCTGTGATAAATTATAACTTAATACTATAGCATAAAAGCTCAGTGTTGCCAATACTATACATGAAAGCTAATTTTAGTTAATAAAAGCTCTTGACAAGTAACAGGACTATTTAATAATTTAGACAATGCAAAGTTAGTTTAGTTATATTGTGCTGATTGCCAGCTCTTAATCTAAGGTGAATATGCTGCAAGTTCAAATAACAGATTTAATAGAAGGAATTTCCAGAGCACTGGATTCCATGACCACTGATTTGGCCAATCATCACCGCCGAACCGCGATTATAGCCTTGAGAATTGCCGAAGTGCAAAATTTTTCATCGTTAACCTGTCGTTATATTCGAAATGCGGCTCTCATTCATGATATTGGAGCTTTGCTGCTGCGGCGTGACATCACTATTAATGATATTGAAAAAAATATGCAACAGCACGCCGTGGCCGGTTGGACTTTACTTGCTCACTGTAAGATTCTGGCGCCCATTGCCAATATGGTTCTTTACCACCACACCCCATGGAGGCAACATGAATCAATGCCCCCTGAACTGCAAGAAGATATTCGCTATGGTTCTTTGTTGAATTTGGCTGACACAGTTGATATTCTTTTGCGGCAGAATCATGATTTGTCTTATATTTTGCGTAAAGTGCAAGATATGCCGGTTGGAACTTTTGTGCCGGAGGATGTGGAAGCTTTAGTTTATATTTTTATGCAGGAAGATTTTTACGAATATTTTAAGCGCGGTTTCCCCAGGCCTACTATTCCCTTTGCACCGCGTATTTTAGACACGCAAGAAATAGTTGATTTTTTGTCTATTTTTTCTTACGTCATTGATTCCCGAAGCCCCAGCACAGCCACCCACACCGTTGGCGTGGCCGAACAAAGCCGAGCCTTATACGCCCTCACCGGTGCTGACGCTGATGCTGTTTACGATTTGTATGTGGCTGGGCTCTTGCACGATATTGGTAAAATAGGTGTGCCGGTTTCTTTAATTGAAAAAAACGGCAAATTGACTCCTGATGAATACAATATTGTCCAGCAACACGCCAACATTTCACGTCAGATATTAGTCCCCATTCCCGGCATGGAAAAGGTGGGTTTTTGGGGGGCTTCACATCATGAACGCCTCGATGGTAAAGGTTATCCTTGTGGGCTCAGTGCCCCGGATTTGCCCCTTGAGGCCCGCGTGATTGCGGTGGCTGATGTGCTCACCGCTCTCACCGAAGATAGGCCTTACCGTGAGGGTATGCCGGTGGAAAAAGCATTTAAAATTTTGAGATCTATGGTTGATGGTGGAGCTTTAGACGGCGACTTGGTGACTTTAGTTCACGATAATTTAGAGCTAATGGAAGAGCGTAGGCGCCTTGCTCAAGGCACGGCGGCCATGCGTTTTCAAGTGGATAGAGGCGAATTTAAGCGAGATATTTTCGATAGTTTCCACAAACACGGTGAGTCTCTCTTGGGCTTGGATGTTTATTTCAAAGACGCCGTGCCTGATGTGCCGGCGTGGTCGAATATTATTTAACGGCTATTTGGGTTTTCCAAAATAGTTTGAGTTGTGCATTTTAAGAGATGTTGAGTTGTCTGCGTTTATTTAAAGAAAGACCGATTACTCAATATATCTTTAAGCTTTATTTTTTAACGCAAATTACATTTTTGTGGTTGCTTTCGGCTTTGCTTTGTGCTATATTTTTCAAAGTGAGTGGTGTTGGTGCCACTCCCTTTGTTTGTGAGGGGCGATTTGCTTCTGATTTAAACAAAAAACTTTGCGGTGCTGGGTGGCGTTGGGCTATCCAATGTGTAAAGTGGGCAGCTTGCCCGCTTTTATTTTTATCTAAACTGAAGGTTTGGCTTGATGGCTTCTTCTCGCAACAGTCAAAAGAAATCGGCTCGTGTTCCCAAGGTTGAGACTCCTTCGGTGCCTTCTAAGTCTGTGCGCCAAGAATTTTTGGCCCAAGTCGTGCCTTTTGTTGAAGAAGCTTTGGCCTCAAGTGGCTTTGAGCTCGTTTTGGCTCAAACTCCGGTGATGGAAGGTCAGCTGATCTTAAGGCTTTTTGTGGAGCATTCGCCTGCGCCGGAGGCCGAATTGACGGCTCAGCGCCCGGCCATTACTTTAGACGATTGCGTTAAAGCCTCGCGAGCGGTGGATGAAGTTTTGGAGAGTCTGTCGACTCCTGAAGCTTATCTTTTGGAAGTTTCATCCCCAGGCCTTGATCGTCCTTTGTTGAAAGAGGCAGACTATCACCGCTTTTGCGGCTCGCAAATTGCCTTGCGGATAAATAGTGAGGGGAAAAAGCTCTCTGTGAAGGGCTGTTTGGCTAAAGGCTCCCAAGGGCAGTGGCTTGTGACAGCAGACGACGGCACGACCACGGATTTTACCTATGAGCAAGTTGTGTCGGCTCGTTTGGCGCTGTAATTGCCTGGCTATTTAACAGGTTATTTAAATAGAGACCAAAGTGTTTTGTGAACTAGATTTTGGTCTGAAAATCATAATATTTTAGGTTAGTAAATCATGGATAAAATTGAACTGAAGCGAATACTTGAGCAAGTAAGTCGTGATAAGGGCCTTGATAAATCTGTTTTAATTGGCACTTTGGAAGAGGCCATTCGTTCGGCTGTGAAGCGGAAATACGGAATGAGCGATAATTTCGAAGTTACTTATAGCGACGACACCGGCGAAATTGAAGTTTTCCAGTTCAAAGAAGTTGTAACTGAAGTGGAAGACCCAGACACTCAAATTTCCCTTTTGGAAGCCAAGCGTTTGGATCCTGAATCCACAATTGGTGAGGAGCTGGGTGTTAAGCTTGATGTTTCCGATTTCGGCCGAATTGCCGCTCAATCGGCTAAGCAAGTTATTATTCAGCGCATGAAAGATGCCGAGCGCGATTTGATTTTCGATGATTATAAAGATCGAGTTGGCGAGATCATCAGCGGCATAGTTCAACGTGTCGACAAGGGAAATATTGTTTTGAATTTGGGGCGGGCCGAAGCTTTGCTCCCGAGTTCTGAGCAAATCCCCAGGGAAACATATTATCGCCGGGGAGACCGTTTGCGTGCTTTGGTCATTGATGCCAAATTGGTGAGCCGTGGGCCGCAAATTATTCTTTCGCGCACTCACCCCGATTTCTTGGCCGCACTTTTTGCCGCCGAGGTGCCGGAAATATCTGATGGCATCGTGAAAATTGTCTCGGTGGCTCGCGAACCGGGGAGTAGGGCGAAAATTTCAGTTACTACCGAAGATGGTGACATCGATCCCGTGGGCGCTTGCGTTGGTATGCGCGGCTCTCGAGTTCAGGGTGTTGTCCAAGAGCTCAAAGGGGAGAAAATCGATATTATCCCCTATAATAACGACATTGCCCACTACGTGGCCAGTGCTTTGGCTCCGGCCGGAGTCATTCGGGCCATTGTGGAGGAAGAAATTCGCTCCCTTGAAGTGGTGGTGCCCGACGAGCAACTTTCTTTGGCCATTGGTCGCAAAGGGCAGAATGTGCGCCTTGCTTCTAAGCTTGTTGGTTGGCGCATTGATGTCAAGAGCGAATCTAAATATCAACGCTCCTTAAAAGACGGTTATCAATCTCTGATTCGTCTGCCCGGGGTGGGTGAGCTTACGGCTGATGCTTTTTTTGAAGCTGGGGTCGGTTCTGCTCAAGATATTTTAAATGCTGACGATCAAACACTTTTGAAGATTTTAGATGACGATGAGACAAAATTGGCCCAAGTGAGAGAGGCCGCTCGCCTCTATGTGGATAACTTGGCCGAAGAAGATGCGGCAGTGGAAGCTCATGAGCAAATGGCTAAAGGAATTATGGCCATGCCTTCGACTACGGAAGCTGAAGATGAAGAAGGGAGCATTGCTGATGTTGAATCGGCAGAGGATTCTTTCTCAGAAGATGAGGCGACCTTGGAAGTTCCCACTGATGATGGCGGCCAAATAGCGGAAGCCATTGAAACGGAAGCCATTGAAACGGAAGCCACTGAAACGAGAGATGTCTCCGAAGTAGTTGGCGAAGACGAAGACGAAGACGAATCCGAAGGCGAGCCTGAAGGCGATTCAGAAGATGAGCCCGAAGGGCAATCTTCAGACCCCGAAGGGCAATATTCAAATTGACGAGCACCAGCGCAAAGCCCGAGCGCACATGCATAGCTTGCCGCAAGCGTAAAGGGCGCACCGAAATGATGCGTCTTGCCTTGATTTCAAACGGCCCTGAACTCAGTGTGTGCCATGACGAAAAAAAAATCATGGCCGGACGCGGGGCTTGGGTTTGCAATCAGGAATGTTTGCTTTTGGCAGTTAAGAGAAAAGCTTTGGGTCGAGCATTTAAAATAGCTGACAGGAAAGCTGAATTAGATTTAGCTGCTTTTTCAGATAACTAAAGATCGTCAGTTTACCCTAAAGTTTTGAATTTTATTTAAAACTTTGGCAATAAAATAGTTTAGAGGTAAAGGTATAGGGGATGGCAAAAAAAAGGATTCATGAGTTGGCCAAAGAGCTTTCGCTTTCAAGTGCTGAATTAATAGATAAAATAACCGAGTGGCATCTTTTGCCTGAGGTGCGCAATTTGGTGGCCTCCAGCGGCTTAGAAGATTATGTGGTTGATGACATCAGCCGCCGCTTAGGTGTTTTACCGGAGTCTGCCTCAGCCCCTCAAGTGGTGCGCCGTCGTAAAAAAACAGCTGACGATTTGGGTGATTTTTCAGGTGATGTTGATGCCGATGCTGATACTGACGTTGATAGTCATGCCTCCCCTGCCTCTTCGGTAGCGGAACCTGTCGCTTCCGGTGGGGAAGAGACAAAAACGGTGTCGACAGATTCTCCCCAAGCAGCACCCCAAGCCGCACCCATGGACGCCTCTGAGGCATCCGCGCCAAAAAATCCAATTTCACAAGAGGAAAAACCGGCCCAAACACCGGTTCGTCCCTTTAAAAAACAAACCGAAAAAGCGACGATTATCGCTCCACCTGCTCACCTTTTAGCTAAGGACGCCATCAAAAAAGTGCCCGCAACAGCCTCTTTAAACCAGCCTAATTTTAAGAAGTTACCCCCTGCCGTTACTTCGGCAGATTCGACCCCCGAAACCAATCGTCCCCAAGAGACAGTTCAGTCGGCGCCTAAGGCGGCTCCTTTGGCTGGAACTCCTTCTGCGGAAGTGAAGGCTGAAGCCAATGAAGCTCAGCCTTTGGTTTCTTCTCAAGAGCCCTCGGTAAATAAAACCGAAGAAAAACAAGGAGCCGGCGCTCCCCCTTCGGAAGCCAAGCCTGTGCCCCGTAAGGTGACCCGTGAGCTCAACGAACCGGCTGCTAAAATCATTAGTCCGCCACGAGCTTCAAGTGGTTCTGAGCCGGCCAAAGTTTTGGGCACTAAGCCTGTTTGGCGCGATCAAGACCAGAGATCGGCCCACGGTGGTGGTGGTCGTCCTCCTTTTAATCGCCCGGGTGGGCAAGGTGGTGGTCACCAGGGCAGCGGTCAAGGTGGTGGTGAAGGTGGTGCTCCCAGACGCGGCGGAGCTCCCGGAGAACAGCGTTCCACAGCAAACTTTCGTCCGGCTCGTCCGGCTCCGGCTGCGGCAAACTTTGCGCCGTCGGTGGCTCCTGAACCGGAGGCAAACAGACGCCGTGACAAAAAGAAAAAGAGCCATCAAGGTGGCGGCGGTCACTTTGAAGACCATGATAGCCAACGTTCCGGCCGTCGTCGTGATGCCATTGAGCGCACTGACCTCTATTCCGAGGGTGATTGGGAACGGGTACGTCGGCGCGGCAAAAACGCTAAAAAAGTCAAAGTTAAAGCCGAAACCACTGTGCCCAAGGCTATTAAGCGGCGCATTAAGGTTGACGAGGCTATTTCCGTTTCAGAGCTGGCCCATCGCCTTTCCATCAAAGCTGGCGATATTATTATCAAGCTCATGAGCATGGGTGTTATGGCAGGTGTCAACCAAGCCCTTGATTTCGACACCGCAACCTTGGTGGCCGCAGAATTCGGCTATGAAGTTGAGCGCTCATCCTTTGATGAAGGTAACATCCTCCATTTGGAATATGAAAACTCTTCAGCTGAAATTGTTCGTCCGCCGGTGGTGACCATCATGGGTCACGTTGACCACGGTAAAACTTCGCTGTTGGATTATATTCGTAAAACTAATATTCAAGGCGGCGAGGCCGGCGGCATCACTCAGCACATCGGTGCTTACCACGTTGAAGTGGGTGAAAGACTCATCACTTTCCTGGACACTCCCGGTCACGAAGCCTTTACGGCCATGCGCTCCAGGGGTGCCCAAGTTACGGACATCGTTATTTTGATTGTGGCCGCCGACGACGGCGTCATGCCCCAAACAAAAGAAGCTGCCGACCACGCCAAAGCGGCTGGCGTGCCCATTATTGTGGCCATTAACAAAATCGATAAACCGGCTGCCGATTCCGAAAGGGTGCGGCGGGAGCTCATGGAAATCGGCCTGGTTGCCGAATCTTGGGGCGGCGACACCGTTTTTGTGGAAATTTCGGCTAAAACTGGTCTTGGAATTGATGATCTTTTAGAGATGATTCTCTTGCAAGCCGATATTTTGGATCTCAAAGCTCGTCCCGATGGTTTGGCTCGCGGCCGAATCATCGAAGCGCGCCTTGATAAAGGCCGCGGGCCCGTGGCCACTGTTTTAGTGCAAGAAGGCATGTTAAAGCAAGGCGATCCTTACGTTTGTGGTGTTTTCTACGGCCGCATTCGGGCTATGCTTGACGATCAAGGCCAAAGGGTGGCTGAAGCCGGCCCGGCCATTCCAATTGAAATTCAAGGTGTTAGCGGCGTGCCCCAAGCCGGGGACGAATTCATTGTTTTGGAAGATGAAAAGCAAGCTCGCCAGGTGAGCCAGCATCGCCTTTTGAAACAAAGGGAGAGCGAACTCACTAAAACTTCCAAACTCACTTTGGAAAACCTCTTTGATAACATTAAAGCCGGAGCCATCAAAGGCTTGAACCTCATCATCAAAACAGACGTCCAAGGTTCTTTGGAAGCCATTTGCGAAGCGGTGATGAAGCTCTCGACCTCGGAGATGAAGATCAATATAATCCACAACTCCACCGGTTCTGTGTCGGAAACAGACATCATGCTGGCCTCGGCTTCCCATGCGCTTATCATTTGCTTTGGGGTGCGTCCGGCCACGAAAGTTCAAAAGCTGGCGGAAGCCGAAGATATTCAAATCCGCTATTACGACGTCATCTATAAACTCATCGATGACATCAAAGAAGCTATGGCCGGTCTCCTCGACCCGGTTAAAAATGAAAAAATCTTGGGCCGAGTTGAAGTTCGCGCCACTTTCATGGTGACGAAAGTTGGCATGATCGCCGGCTCTTACGTCACAGATGGGAAGATTCTCCGGGGAGCCCGGGCTCGCCTCTTACGTGATGGCGTTGTCATTCACGATGGGCGCATCTCTTCGCTCAAGCGCGTTAAAGACGACGTGCGGGAAGTTTCCAGCGGTTACGAGTGCGGTATCGGCTTGGAAAACTATAACGACATCAAAATGGGCGACAACATCGAAGCTTACCAAGTTGAAGAGACCGCCGCCACCGTCGATCTCATTGACGAGGCCTTGGCTCGGGCCGCTAAAGACAAGGTGCGCGCTGAAAAGCAGGCGGCTTTAGAGGCTGAAAACAACCAAGACGAATAAACGCATCAAACTTAAGGAAGCGCTGATTAATTAGCGTTTCCTTGCAAAGTAAGCAATTTGCTTACGGCAAAATTACCTACTTTGCCGCAGCCTTTAATGAGAGGAAAACCTATGGTTTTCCGTCCCGCAAGGGCTCATGAAAGGCGACGTGCCTTGCTGATTTGTTCTCGTGGAGAATAAGTCAGCGTTTCCTTAAGGATTTGTAAATACTATGTGGCTGGGAGCTATGGAAGTCACCTTGCGCTTGGAAGGCAACGACAGTTTAAAAGCCAAGCGTAAGGTGGTTAAGAGCGTCTTGGGGCGCATAAAGTCTCGCTTTAATGTGGCGGCCGCCGAAGTTGGTGGGTCAGACGTCTACACGGCGTGCGTTTTGGGCTTTGCCGTTTGCGGTTCGGACAAGACGATTTTAAAAACTGTCTTGGAAAGAGTCCTTGATTTTATTGAAGATAACGCTGATGCTGAAGTGATTGATTCTTTCATGGAAGTGGAGCTTTTTGCTTAAGGAAACGCTGATTTATTAGCGTTTCCTTGCAAAGTAAGCAATTTGCTTACGGCAAAATTGCCTACTTTGCCGCAGCCTTTAATGAGAGGAAAACCCGATCGTTTTCCGTCCCGTTAGGGCTCATGAGAGGCAGCGTGCCTTGCTGATTTATCCTGCAAGCAGAATAAATCAGCGTTTCCTTAAGGATCATTCAGGGTTTCTTATCGTTATTTTCTAGGCTCCTACGGAATAACTTTTCGCCAATTGCCTGCTATTTAAGTCCATAACTCGCTGGCGCTCACACAGTGGACTTAAATAGCAGGCAATTTCTGAAAAGTTTTCCTCCGTCGCCGACTAACTCATGATGCGTTATCAAACTTGAATTTCTTGAGGATTAGTTAGGTTTTTGTAAGGATTATGAAAAGGTCAAAGATTTTATGAGTCAACGTCGTTTAGAAAGAGTTAGGGAGTTACTTAAAGGAGCGGTGGCTGAGCTCCTTTTGGTGAAGAGTAAAGACCCTCGCCTCAAATCCGTAAATATTACAGCTGCGAAAGTTACGCCGGATTTGAAGAAGGCTATTATCCTCTATAGTGTTATGGGGGATGAAAAAGAGCGGGCCAAAGTTCAAGAAGCTTTAGATAAAGCCAGCGGTTTTGTGCGGGCCTCATTGGGTGAGCACTTGCAAATGAAATTCTCTCCGCAGGTTAAATTCGAGTTTGATAAAAATTTGGCCTACGCCCAACATATGAACGACCTTTTGAATACCATTTTGCCCAAAGATGATAGCCGGAATAATAATGGACGGGAAGTAAATGACGATTGAAAATAATTCCCGCTCCAAACCTTCCCAAGCCTTTATCGATGCTTTGGAAAAAGCAACCCAAGTTCTTATTTTAACTCACCACAACCCCGATGGTGATGCCCTTGGTTCCGCTGTAGCTCTGGCTTTGACCATGGAACAGCGCGGGAAAAAAATCGCCCTCCATTTGGCTGGCTCATGGCCGGAAAATCTAGATTTTCTCCTTCCCGGCTTTACGCAAAACAATGATTTCGCCAACCTTGAATCTTATGATTTAATCCTCTTTTTAGACTGTCACAGCTCCTCGCGCTTAGGGGAAAAATCAGCTGAAGCTTTGGAAAATGCTTTAGCTTCCATGGCAAATCCTCCTACCATAGCCGTCATCGATCATCATCCTTTGGAAGATGGTGAAGATTTAAAAGACACTTGGTTTTTAGTGCCGGAAACATCCTCCACCGGTGAACTTGCTTGGGGGGCCGTGAAAGCCCTCAACTGGCAAGCGCCAAGTGAGGCCCTCGACGCTTTCTTGTTAGCTATGAGCACAGACACCAACTTCTTCACTCAAACGAATACAAGTGGTGAAACTTTGCGTGTGGCCAGCGATTTGGTCGACAGGGGCGCCAGCTTAAGCCGCGTCAATCGCCGCCTTCGCCTCAACCAACCTTTCCGCCGACTTAAGCTGATGGGTTTGGCTCTGGGCAGTTTAGAGCTCCATTTTGAGGGGCTTTTAGCCACCATGTTGGTGACCCCGGAGTTTTTGGCTCAAGCCGGTGCAACTATGTCTGATACTGAAGATTTTGTTGATATGGCCCGCAGCTTGGCTGGGGTTCAAATTGCGGCTCTCATTAAAGATAGTGGCGAAGGGCCGGGATATATTCGGGTTAGCTTACGAGGAAATGAGCTTGATGTGCGCCCCTTGGCCCAGCATTTCGGCGGAGGAGGGCACCCCAAAGCTGCCGCCTATCAAGACAGCAATTCGACCACTTGTTTAGAAGCTCGCGCCCGCCTTTTAGCTCATGCCGAGAGCTATCTGACCTTGCGAGCTAACTAGCCAAATGAAAAAAAAGCCAGCTAACCATCACGGCTTTTTATTGGTCGATAAACCAAGTGGCTTTACCAGCCACGATGTGGTGGCTAAAATCCGTAAAATTTGCGGCCAAAGGCAGGTGGGGCATACGGGGACTTTAGATCCACTGGCCACCGGTTTAATGGTGGTTTTGCTCGGTTCGGCCACGAAACTTGAGCCTTGGCTCACCTCCCTTCCTAAAACATATGCTGTCCAGATGGAGCTTGGCCGCCAAACTGACACCGACGATATTTGCGGCCAAACTATTGAGCTGAAAATTGGTCAAGATAGCGACCTTTCTTGGCCAAGGAAAGCGGAGCTGGAGGAAATTCTAGCCCGCTACCAAGGCCCCCTTGATCAAGTGCCGCCGGCTTATTCGGCCATAAAAGTTGGGGGGCAAAAAGCTTACAATGCAGCGCGGGCCGGGGTGCCTTTAGAGCTCGCTCCTAGGCGGGTGACGGCTCACCACTTGGAGCTTATCTCGTATGCTCCGCCGCTGGCTGACTTTACAGCCTCAGTGTCTGCCGGTTTTTACATTCGTTCTTTAGTGCGGGATATGGGTAATGAGCTCGGCTTGGGAGCCACGGTGAGTGCCCTTAAGCGCACAAAAGTGGGAATTTGGGATTTGGCTCAAAGCTCGACCTTGGAGACCATTGCCGCCTGGAACCCGGAGGAATTTGCCAAGGGTTTGGCTCCGCCGGCAGAAGCTCTACCGCATTGGGCCGCTGTAAACTTAAATGCAGCTGAGGAAATTTCTTTCAGGCAAGGCCAAAGTCTCTTGTGGTCTTTTGACTTAAAATCTGATATAATGTTCGGTGATTTGCCTTCGAGCGAGATGATAAAAGTTTTAGATACCCAAGGCCGATTAATTGGTCTGGGAGAAATAGATGTCTCCCTTGGAGACAAAACGCCCCCGCAGTCTTTCTTGCGACCGCGGCGGGTAATGCAATAGTGTCGCTTTGCGTATGCGCATTTGTAGATACTAATAATGCTTAAATTAGCCTAAAGAAAAAGGCAAGGAGAAGAAAATGTCCATTACCACTGAAAAAACCTGTGAACTGATTGAAACTTACCGCACCCACGAATCCGACACCGGGAGCCCGGAAGTTCAAGTTGCCCTCCTCACCGAGCGCATCGTCAACTTGACTGCTCACTTCAAATATCACCATAAAGATCACACCTCTCGCCGTGGTTTGTTAAAACTGGTCGGCCAACGTCGTCGTCTCCTGAACTATTTGAAAAAACAAGATATTAACCGCTATCGTGATTTGATCGGTCGTTTGGGCCTCCGTAAGTAATTTTTAAAACGAGTGCCCCGAGAAGTAATTATGCTTTTCGGGGCCTTGGTTATTTTTAAAGTTCGTTTTTGATTTTGCGTTAATATTGATATGTTTTCCAATAAAACGCACCATGAACACGCGACTTATCCTTTAAGGAGTAAATATGAAAGTCGAAACTAAATTCGGCGACGTTACCGTTTCCATCGAAACCGGTAAAATCGCCCGTCAAGCTGGCGGCTCAGTCATCGTCCAAATGGGCGAGACCATGATTTTGGCCACCGCCACCGCCTCTAATGAAAAACGGGAAGGCCTTGATTTTGTCCCCTTGACGGTGGACTACATGGAGCGTTTTTACGCCGTCGGCCGCATTCCCGGTAACTATTTCCGCCGTGAAGTGGGGCGTCCTTCGGAAAAAGAGCCCCTGACTTCTCGCTTTATTGATCGCCCCTGCCGTCCGCTTTTCAACAAAAGCTGGACTTATGAAACTCAAGTCATCGCCCAAGCCATCAGCGTGGACGACAAATATGACCCCGATTTGCTGGCCATGTTGGGGGCGTCGGCCGCCCTCACCATTTCCGACATTCCCTTTGGCGGCCCCATTGCCGGGGCGCGGGTGGTGCGTGTTGACGGCCAATTGATTGTCAACCCCACCCAAGAACAACTGGAAGCTGCTGATATGAGCCTCATTGTTGCCTCAAGTCAAGATGCGGTTATGATGGTGGAAGGCGGCGCCCAAGAAGCCTCGGAAGCTGAAATCTTGGAAGCCATTTTCGTGGCCCACGAAGCCATTCAACCTCTTTTGGCCATGCAACTTGAGCTGCAAAAAGCTTGCGGCAAAGAAAAGCGGGCTGTGGAAGAAGTTGAGCGTAACGCCGACGTTTTAGCTAAAGTCAATACTGACTATAAAGCTGCCATGTTGACTGCTCTTACCACCAAAGAAAAACAAGCTCGTCAAAAAAATATCTCTGCCCTTAAAAAGGAAGTCAAAGCCGCTCTTTCGGAAGAGTTCCCCGAGTCTCAAAGCGACATTTCCTACGCTCTTCATCAATTAGAAGCGGAAATTTTGCGCGGCATGATAGTTGATGAGAAAAAACGTATCGACGGCCGTAATTTGAGCGAAGTTCGCCCCATTAACTGCGAAGTGGCCTATTTGCCCAGAGCTCACGGCTCGGCTCTTTTCACCCGGGGTGAAACCCAGAGCTTGGGCGTCTGCACCTTGGGCACCAGCTATGATGACCAACGCATTGACACCCTTATCGGTGAAACTTCCAAAACATTTATGCTCCATTACAACTTCCCCCCTTATTGCACGGGCGAAGTGAAACGCCTGGGCCCTCCGGGACGCCGGGAAATCGGTCACGGTGCTTTGGCGGAACGGGCTTTGCGCGCTGTTGTGCCCTCCCATGAAGAGTTCCCCTACACCATTCGGGTGGTCTCGGAGATCATGGAATCAAACGGTTCCTCTTCCATGGCCTCGGTTTGCGCAGGTTCCCTTTCCATGATGGATGCCGGGGTGCCCATTAAAGCTCCGGTGGCCGGGGTGGCCATGGGTTTGGTGGTTGATGGCGACCAAGTTATCATTCTCACTGACATTTTAGGTGACGAAGACCACTTGGGCGATATGGATTTCAAAGTGGCCGGCACAACTTCCGGCATCACCGCTGTGCAAATGGATATTAAAATCAGCGGCGTGACTAAAGAAATCATGACTAAAGCTTTGGAACAAGCCAAAAGCGGCCGCATGGAAATTTTAGAGAAAATGAAAGGCGCTCTTTCTGCTCCCAAAGAAGATGTGAGCCCTTATGCTCCGAAAGTGACCGTCATTGAGATTAATCCCGAAAAAATCAAAGATGTCATCGGGCCCGGCGGCAAAATCATCAAAAGCATTCAAACGGAAACTGACACCAAATTAAAGGTGGAAGATGATGGCAAGGTGAGCATCTATGCCTCTAATTCCGAAAAGGCCGAAGCGGCCGCCAGCTTGGTACGTCGCTACACTCAAGAGCCGGAAGTGGATAAAATTTACCACGCCAAAGTCGTTAAAATCATGGATTTCGGCGCCTTTGTGGAAATTCTCCCCGGCACTGACGGCCTTGTCCATATCTCCCAACTCTCCACTGAACGCGTGCAAAAAGTCACCGACGTGGTCAAAGAAGGTGATATGATTGACGTTAAAGTCCTTGGTATCGATAAACAAGGGAAAATCCGTCTCTCTAGGCGTGCTGTCCTGGAAGAGCAAGGTTGATTTTTTTGAGGAATTTCTTTGGGGAAACTTTTTTTAAAAAAAAGTTTCCCCAAAGCCTTCAAAAAACTTAAACGGGCGTGGGGGGGTTGTTTTTTTTTTTTTTTAAAAAAAAAAAAAACCCCCCCCAAGAAATTTTTTTTTGGGGAGATTTTGGGCAACCGCCGCAAACGGAGTATTTTATGCAGAAAAAAAAATTAAGTGGGGCTGTATAAA
>CAYJAF010000001.1:0-41310 GCA_964368195.1 uncultured Thermodesulfobacteriota bacterium | reverse complement strand
GCACCCCCACGGTTGATTTTTTTGCGCAATTTCTTGGGGCAAATTTTTTTAAAAAAAATGTTCCCCAAACGCCTAAAAAAAACTAACCGGGGGGGGGTTTTTTTTTTTTTAATTTTTAAAAAAAAAAATGCCCCACGCCTTTTATACTGTTATTACGGGAAAGTTTTCCTCCATCGCCCTCAAAGCTTTATTTGCATCGTCAAATTCGATTGACGTGTTCATTTAAAAATCTCTATTCCTCTAATTTTAAATGTGTGTTATATTATCTTAGTGGTTCCAATTCCAATTACATTTTAAGTGAGGTGACGCATGAATGTTATGCTAGTGGCTTGTAATACCATTGAGGATGAAATTAATGCTGCTCAAAAGAGACTGGGTTTGAATTATCCGGTAATTTGGGTGGAAGGCGGCTTACACGATTGGATAAACAAATTACGCGATCGGGTGCAGGAAGTCTTTGAGGAAGCAGATGGCAAATGCGACCATTTGATCTTTGCCTTAGGTTATTGCGGCGGTGGGGTTAGTGAAGTAACCACTGGTAACTACACCACAATTTTGCCATTGACCGATGACTGCATCTCAGTTTTGCTGGGCTCACTTGACGAACGCATCCGCACCTCCAAGCCGGTTACTTTCTATTTAACCGACAGTTGGATGCGCCATGAAAACAACGTGGTTGACGACAATAATCGTTTGATAGCTAAATTTGGTGAGGCGAAAGCTTGCAAAATCCAAAAGAGCGTTTTTAATCATTATGAACGCTTTGCTTTTGTTGACACCGGGACTTACGATTTAGACGCGGCTAAAAAGAAAATTGAGCCTTTATCGGAAAGTGTTGGCTTGCGGGTGGAGTCTTTGCCGGGGAGCTCGGCGTGGCTGGATAAGCTTTTAACCGGCCCTTGGGATGATTCGAGCCAGTTTTTAGTTGTGCCGCCCAACAGCGACATTGAGTTTGAAAATTGGCAACCGCTTTTAGCAAAGGTGGAATCGATAAAAGTTGGTGGTTAATTTTACAAATTTAAAAAGCCCTCTCGCTCAAGTAAACGAGAGGGCTTTTTAAGTAGAAAACCTTTAAAGTTTAGGGAAACATCTTTTCCAGTTTTTCCTGTAAAGTGTCAGCCGTAAAGGGTTTGACCACGTAGTTTGAGACTTTGGCCTTCACAGCTTCAATAATGTTTTCTTGTTGGGCTTCAGCGGTGACCATCAAAAAAGGAATATCCTTTAAATGCTCTGAAGATCTGACATGGCGCAAAAGCTCAATGCCGGTCATATTGGGCATATTCCAGTCACTAATGATAATATCGAATTTTTCGATTTCCAAGAGAGCCGCCGCTTTTTCGCCATCTTCTGCTTCAGATATATTGGTAAAACCCAGCTGGCGCAAGATGTTTTTAACAATACGTCTCATGGTGGAAAAATCGTCAACCACTAAGACTTTCATATTTTTATCATAAGGCATAATTGAAACTCCAAAAGTGTTTGGGGATTATTTAACTTTTAGAAAATTATAGCAGAATATTTCTTACTTGGCAAGTATTGTATGATTAAAGTAAGCCCTAAGTTACTCAGAAGGCATTTCAACTGGAATATTTGAAGGTGGAGTGCGCATGGTTGTGTAGTCCGCTGCGTAGACAGGTGATTTGTAAAGATCTCGCCCCCCACCTTGGACTAGAGAGATGAAGCCTGCGCAATTGGCCGAATTAGCACGAACTTCAGAGGCAACATTTGAGTCGATTGCCGCTTTCATTTCACTATCTAAAGGCAAATTGGCAATGCGTTTTAAGGTGGCCATAATGACGCCTAGGGTATTGCCATTGCGTTTGTGAAATTCATTCATGGCGGTGGCGGCATCTGTTTGACCTTTGCCTTGGCACACTTTTAAGGTGCCCACCGTGGCGCTATAGCCGGCAAAAAGACGCAATGTGGCTTTGAGTTGCATTACCTGAGGGGAATCGAACTCTTGGGTAATTAAGCTAAACATAGGTGGAAGTGTTGAGGCACTTTCAACCGGCAGTGGCGGCAAAGGTTGAGGGGAAGCCGTAGCAGCGTCTGTCGGAGGGGTTTGAACAGCCGGAGGCGGCGGTGTTGCTGCTTGGACACTTTGAGGTGCTACAGTGGGCGCCGGGCTCGCCGTTTCCGGTTCTGCCGACGGTATTATTGCCGGTGGAGTCGCCACTACAGCCGCCGGTGACGGCTGAATTTGCTCTGGTGCGACAACATCATTGGCTGGAACCGACGTTGTCGCAACCGGAGTCGTAGTGGCAGCAGGCTCACTTACGGGAGCTGCCAGATCAGGAGAAACAGGGGGACGGTAAGGCTCTAAATCTGCCAAACCGGCCGGAGGTCGAGTGGAAGGTGGAATGTGGTCGCCTATGGGGTCGCGCATGGCTGAAGTGCCAGTTGCAAAGCCACTATTCTCTTGGGCAAACAGAGGCGTGGCCAGCAAAACAAACCCCGCTGTCAGACAAATCTTGCTAGCTTTGCGCCGTTTCATACCTTCCCCCAAGTGATTTTTATTGTTTAGTCAGTGAGTCAAATTTGCCGGAAGCTGTTGTAGAGCCTGGCACCAGAGTTTTCAGTTCACGCTCAAAGTCGTTGATTGTTGTGAACGAGCGGTAAACACTGGCAAAACGAACGTAAGAAACTTGGTCGGTTTTCTTTAAAAACTCAATGATTCTCTCGCCAACTTCACGGGCGGGGATTTCTTTGAGGTTGGAATCTTGAAAGTGCCGCTCAAGGGCATCAATGAAAGAATCTACAACATCCACCGAAACAGAACGTTTTTCGATAGCCTTTAAAATCCCAGTGCGAATTTTGTCGCGATCGAAAGCTTCGCGACGCCCATCTTTTTTTATCAACAAAGGAATTTGCTCTTCAACTTTCTCGTAAGTAGTAAAGCGCCGATCACACTTTAAACATTCCCGCCGACGACGAATCGAAAGGGAATCTTTGCCTAACCTTGAGTCAATGACTTTGTTGTTTAGATCTCCGCAAAAGGGACATTTCATTTTTTTCTCCTTGTTGTTCAGCCCGCCTTCCAGCGGCGGGCTAAAGATTCGAACAGGCCTAAATGTTTGCGCTTGCTTTTTTCTTGCAGACATTTTTTTTGATTAATTTCCAGCATTAAGTCAAAGTTATGTCTTGCTTGGCGAGCAATATTGCCACGGGCGGTCGTGCCCAAGATGGCCGATTGAAAAAAAATTTTTTTACACAAAATAACCTAAATAAAGCACAAAACTTCCTAAGTCACCACAAAATATTGTGAGATCAGATGATAAGTAACAAGATGTTGTGCGGTAGCTTATTTGGAAAAAATCCTGCCAGAAAGGCTTTGTCAATTCAACTATTTTACGAAATAGAAGTTAATTACAAGTAAGCTCTTCTGAGTGTTAGTTATACTCAATTATACGATAATTTGCAATACTTTTTTAAAATTATTTTTCACTTTCTACTAACCTTTTAAAAATATTGTTATAAAATTTGCACCATTTGAGCGCAGTCTAAAATAGGATTCTTATTCGGCTTAATTCAGAACCTGAGTTCAAATTTTTATCTCAATGGTGCTTACTTTTTGTAGCAAAAATCTTGTTGATGAAGTTTGATGGATGTTTTGCGTGGAAAATTGTTTAAAAGTGTGGTATATAGAATGATGATTCGTTGTAGATATGGGCTATGAATAAATAATCATTTATAATAACTATTTGAAAATTAGATATATTTATCTATTTGGAGGCGATGATGAACATTTTAATCGGAATGAAGAAAATCTTTGCGGTGGCTATTTTAGCAAGCTTTGTGCTTACTTTGGCCCCGGTGAGCCTTTATGCTCAACAAGGAAGCATAGGTGTTTTTGACTTACAAAAGGCCCTTTCAGATTCTAAAAAAGGCAAGGCAGCTCGAGCAAATTTGGAAAACAAATTTAAAAAAATGCAAAATGAGCTCAAAGCCAAAGAAAACGAGCTAAACAAATTGAGCGGCGAATTGCGCACCATGGTGGAAAAAAAGACCGGCACTCAAGATGACTTGCGTGCTCGCGATGAAGCTTTGAAAAAGAAAGTGGCCGCCTATCAAGAGCAATTGGGCAAATATAATGAAGATATGCGCAAAAGTGAAGAGTCGGCTCTGAAACCTTTAGTTGATCAGGCCGTGCAAACAGCAGGCGACCTTGGCCGCTCTCGCGGTTATCTTTTGGTTTTGGAAGTGCAACAGGCCGGGGTTATTTACGCCGAAGACCAAGTGGATTTAACTCCTGAAATTATTAAAGTCATTGATAAATAATTTTCAGATCTTTACTAGACACTTTTCTCAAATTGTCATGGAAACTTTTCGGCGCTGAAAAAGGATTTTTTTCAGTGCCGAATCGGTAAATTTTTTACTAGCGGAGTTTGTTTATTATTCCTTCTGAGGTGGATTAATTTTCGCTGTAATAATTTTTTTTCCTGCTTACCTGTGCGCATCTTAAAATCTTTTTTGAGTAAATAATGGAACAAATAAAAATTTCTTTAGGCGTTTTGGCTGAACGGCTTCAGGCGTCTGTATTAGCTATGGGACTAAAGCATCTTTTGCCCCCTTTAAAAATCAAAGGGGATAAAGAGGTCGTCATTACGAACTTGACCTCGGCAGATGGAGCTTGCCCCGGGGCTTTAACTTTTGCTATCTCCCCTGACTTCTTAGCTCAAGCGTTAAAAGCTGAGGCTTCAGCAATTATTGTTACTCCGGCTTTGGCTGAAAGTGATGTTTCGGTTCCCTTATTGGTGACCACTGAGCCCCGCTTGATTTTTTCTTTGGCTTTGGGGATTCTCTTTCCGGCTCCGAAAGTTGAGACAGGTCAACCTACCTTTGCCGATGACGGCTCTACGGTTATTTTAGGGACTGGGGTGAGTTTTGGCGCTCAGACTTGGGTGGGTAGACGGGTGAAAATCGGGGCTCGAACTATCATTCATCCCCAAGTTTTTATTGAAGATGATGTTGAAATCGGTGAAGATTGCATTATTCATCCGCGGGCTGTTTTACGATCAAAGACCAAAATTGGGAATCGCTGTCAAATACATTCAGGTGCTGTCATTGGCGAAGATGGTTTTGGCTACACCCAAGTTCCTGATTACGAGCGTGGACGCTTACTACACGTTAAAAATGAACACCGTGGTTGCGTTGTCATTGAAGATGACGTCGAAATTGGTGCGTTGACCACTATTGATAAAGCTTTAGTGGCCGAAACGCGTATTCAAACAGGGACAAAAATTGATAATTTAGTCCAAATTGGTCACAATTGTTCAATTGGCCGCGATTGCCTTCTAGTTTCCCAAGTTGGGCTGGCCGGCCATTGCCAAATTGGTGACCGAGCTTTTATTTTGGGTCAAGCCGGCTTGGGGCCCGGGGCCATTGTGGGCCAAGATGCCATTTTAGCCGGTCATGTCGGGGTTCAGGGTGGTAAGAAAATACCAGCCGGAAGGCAAATTTGGGCCGGAACTCCGGCCCGCAGCCAAGATGAAGTTTATCGTATTCAGGCCTTGGCCAATAGTCAATTGCCCAAGGTATACCGTTTTTTCCAAAGCTTAAAAAAGGCGACATCTTTTGAGGACTTGAAATCGTCTTTTATGTCAAAAGGTAAGGAGTAGCCTAAAAATGAGCTATGATATTAAAACTATCATGACAATGTTGCCCCATCGCTATCCTTTTTTACTCGTTGACCGGGTGGTCAGTCTAAAGCCGTGGGAATCTATTTTAGTCTATAAAAACGTGACCGTTAATGAGCCTCACTTCTGTGGCCACTTCCCCGAGCACCCAATTATGCCGGGGGTACTTATTGTGGAGGCAATGGGGCAAGCGGCGGCGCTTTTTGTGGCTTTTTCTCAAAAAGAAGCTCCTGACGCTTTATCAGATGGTGTCGTGCTTGGCCCTCCGGAAGGGCGGGTGGCTTTTTTCGCTGCTTTTGATAAAGTTAAGTTCCGTCGCCCTGTTGTTCCCGGTGATCGTCTAGACATGGAAGTTAAGCTCATTCGTTTAGGCAGTCGCATTTGGAAAGTAAACGCCACCGCCAGTGTTGACGGGCAAAAAGTGGCTGAAGCTGAGATGACCTCAGCTATGCCTTCAGGAAATGCTGATTAATTCCATTAGAGAATAAATCAATGCTTTATAAATATATTCCTTGCGGGAAAGAATTATGTCAATACATCCTACGGCTGTCATAGATCCTAGCGCTGAGGTTGATTCTACTGCTTCAGTGGGCCCTTATGCCATCATTGGCCCCCGGGTTAAAGTTGCCCCTGAAGTAGAGATCATGGGTCATGTTCACATTGATAAAGATACCGATATTGGTCGAGGGACGCGCATCTATCCCTTTGCCGCTGTGGGTGGCGACCCCCAAGATCTCAAATACCAAGGGGAGCGCAGCCGCCTCATCATTGGCCAAGGAGTGCGCATTCGGGAAGGTGCCACCATCCATCGCGGCACCAGAGGTGGCGGCGGCATTACTGAAATCGGGGATAACTGCTTGATTATGGCGACTGTCCACGTGGCTCACGATTGCCGTTTGGGCTCTGATGTCATTCTCTCCAGTTATGCTGTTCTGGCGGGGCATGTCCACGTTGGGGAGGGGGCCATTATTGGCGGTTTGTCAGCTATTCATCAATTCACCAGAGTTGGAGATTATGCCTTTTTAGGTGGCGGCTCAGGGGTTGTTAAAGATTTACCACCTTTCATGGCAGCCGCCAGCAGTGGTTCGCGTGAGCTCATTTTAGTTGGCCCCAACTTGGTCGGCTTAAAAAGGCGCGGAATCGCACCAGAAGTAATCGAGGCCCTTCAAGGAGTTTTTAAAATAATTTGTCGCAACTCAAGGCCATTGGGTGAAGTTTTAAATGAGGCTGAAGAAAAATTCGGTAATTTTTCTGAAACCAGTCAAGTGATCAACTTTTATCGGACTTCCGACCGGGGAGTTTACCGATGACCACAGCCCTTGGCCTTATCGCCGGAAACAGAGATTTGCCTTTAATGGTAGCCCGTAAAGTGCGTGAGCTAAAGCGACCCCTTTGCGTTGTGGCAATTTCCGGCGAGACAGACCAAAGAATTGAAGAGCTGGCTGACCACATTTGCTGGATTACTCTGGGAGAACTTCAAAAGCCACTGGATTTTTTTCGCTCCCATCAAATTACTGATTTGATGATGATTGGCGGTATTACTCAAGAGACTTTGCTTTTCAATTATGAACCTGATGATTTGGCCATAGAGCTTTTAGAGCCTCTGGAGGGGAACTTTCACACAGATTTGCTCCTCCGTTCTTTGGAAAGAAAACTTTCCGCCGAAGGCTTTACTCTGCGGCCCATTTCCGAGCTTTTACCCGAGCTTCTCACTGAGCCCGGCTGTTTAAGTAAAGAGCATCCCACTGAAGCTCTGTTGGTCGATTTGCGTTTGGCGTGGGAAATGGCCAAAGAAATAGGCCGCTTGGATATTGGCCAAACCGTTGTGGTGGCCGAAGGGCTCACCATGGCCGTGGAGGCCGCCGAAGGAACAGACAAGACAATTTTGCGAGGAGGGTCTTTGGCCGGCGGTCGAGCTGCGGTTGCGGCTAAAGTTTTGAAGCCCAACCAAGATTTTCGCTTAGATCCGCCTGTAATCGCTCCTGACACCATCACCACAATGATTCAAGCCGGTTTGAAGGCCTTGGTTGTGGATGCCAGCCAAACTCTTATTTTAGATAAACAAAAAGTCATCAGGCTGGTTGACGAAGCCAACTTGGTTCTTTTGGCTTGGACAGATGATACTCCTCAAAGGTAGCCAATGCTTACTTTTTCCCTCCATAATTCCCTTGAGCAAAGCGACTTGAATCAGAGCTCCTATGGTCAAAGTTTAAATGGTCGAGCTTTGCCGAGTCACAACCTGAAAGTTATGATTTCAGCTGGGGAGAGCTCCGGTGATATGCACGGGGCCGCTTTAGTTCAGGCGGCTCGGCAAATGGGCTTGCCTTGGGATTTTGTGGGCCTTGGGGGCGACAAAATGGCCCAAGAGGGAGTTCATCTTTTGGGGCACGTGCGCGATGTGGCGGTGATGGGCATAAGTGAAGTCTTGGGTTCCTTGGGGAAGATATTGACTTTACGCAATAAGTTGAAGGATTACCTGCGCACCGATCCTCCGGGGGCTCTGGTTCTCATCGACTCGCCGGATTTTAACTTGTCTTTGGCTAAATATGCTACCCGCTTGGGCATTCCCGTCATTTATTACATTTGCCCCTCGGTGTGGGCTTGGCGCTCCGGGCGCCTTGAGGTTTTGGCCCAAGCAACTAAGCGGCGAGCCCTTCTTTTTAAGTTTGAAAAAGATTTTTACCAAGCACGGGGAGTCTCGGCCGATTGGGTGGGGCATCCTCTTTTAGATGAAATGCCCGACTTTCCGCCGCAAAATGAACTTAAAGCCTCCCTTGGTTTTGCCGAAAACAAGCCTCTCCTTGCAATTTTGCCCGGCAGTCGCCGGAAGACCTTGGCTAAATTGGCTCCCATCTTTTGCCGCACAGCCGAGCTTTTATTAAAAAAGCAACCGGGGCTCCAGTTGGCTCTGGCCCAAGGCGACACCATTGACAGCGATTTTCTAAACGATATTTTAATGGATGTTCCTAGTGAAGTTCGGGCTTCTCTCAAAATAGTTTCGGGCCGTTCTCAAGCTCTATTGGCCGCTGCCGATGCCGCCATCTTGGCCTCCGGGACTTCAAGTGTCGAGGCTACCATTTTGCAGACTCCCCATGTGGTGGCCTATAAAGTCAGCTCCCTTTCTTTTGCCTTGGCCCGTCTTTTGGTCAAGGTGAAGTGGGTCACCATTGCCAACTTGTTGGCCGGGCGGGAAGTTGTGCCGGAGTTTTTGCAAGAGCGGGCCCGACCGGAAATTTTAGCGGAGGCTTTAGGCCCTCTTTTGGCTGGTGAAAACAGGGACATGGCAGATCAACTGGCTGAAGTGTCAAAGCTTTTGGGTTCCCCTGGGGCTTCTAGGCGGGTGGTGGAAATCATTGCCGACGAAATCATTGCCGACGAAATCATAGCCGCCGAAATGGGGGCCCAATGATTGTGGAGTTTTTAGAAGAACGTGAATTTTTGACAGCTTGGGTGCTGACTGCCGCAACCCATCGGCTGGAGCTTTTGGCCGCCAATGGGCGCACGATGACCGTTTCTCAAAACCGCATTTTAAATCGTCAAGAAGTTTCAGACCCGGGCGACAAACAAGGCCGCTTGGCTTTGATTCGTCAAACTGACCAAGAGCGTAAGACTTTAGCTGCTCAGTTGGATATTGAGGAGCTTTGGGCGATTTTAGAAGATGAAGAAGCCGAGTTTAGTTTTGAATTTTTGGCCGAGCTCTATTTCGGGCGTAAAGGCTCTGTTTTAGAGACTTCAGCTTTGATGCGAGCCATTTTCACCGATAACTTGCGCTTCCGCTTCAACCCTAACGGCACTCGGCGCCACACCGCTGAAGAAGTGGAAGAGTTGCGCCTTAAGCGCGCTAAAGCTCAAGATAAAGAGCGCATTCAAGCTCTTTTAATCCAGTGGTTGACTTTGGCTAAAAAGGGCCAAGTCGCCCCGGAACCCGACGAAAGCGCTATTGCTTATGAACAGCTTTTAGACCTCACCCTGTGGGGAGAGGGGGCTAAAAATAAGGCTGCGGCGAAACATCTGCTTCGGTCGGCCGCTTATCCTCCCGATGCGAAAGGGGCATTCGAGGCCTTGGTTGATTTGGGGCGTCTAAGTCGCCATGAGAACCTGGATCTCCTGCGCTTGGAGGTGCCCACCACTTTTTCCCCCGAGCTTTTGGCTGAACTCAAAACTCTACCCTCAATTTACAATGGTCTCAAATCCGACCGCCTTGATTTGACTTCTCTCACTACCCTGACCATTGATTCCAACGGAGCTCGCGATCTTGATGATGCTGTTTCCATTAAATCTTTGGCCGGTGGGCGTTGGCAAGTTGGCATTCACATAACTGATGTGGCCTCTTTAATTACTGCTGGCTCTCCTTTAGATCTGGAAGCCCAGCGGCGGGCTTCGTCAATCTATTTGCCGGACGCCAAATATCCCATGTTTCCCACCGAGTTGAGCGAAGATCTCTTAAGCCTCACTTTGGGCGACATTAAGCCGACCCTTTCCATTTTGGCCACTGTGGAGCAAGATGGCTCCATTAGTGACTACGAAGTGGCCAGAGCTTTAATTCGTGTTGATCGGCAAATGTCCTTCTTTGAAGCTGACCAGCTTCTGGATGATGACTCAGATCTTGTTGATTTGTGGGATTTGGCCCAGACCCTTTTGGCTTGGCGCGAATCACATGGCGGAGTCACTTTAAATATTCCCAAGCTAAATGTCTATTTCTTGCCTGACGGCACTTTGGGAGCTGGGGTGACCCAGTGGGATACTCCGGCTAAGACAATTGTTGGGGAGCTCATGATTTTGGCCAATTGTTTGGCTGCCGACTACCTAACTCGGCGCCAAGCTCCGTGTCCTTACCGTTTTCAAGAAAAAGCGCAAGAGCCTAAACCTTACGAACAAAAAATTCTATCTTCCGCTCTGCGGCCCAACCCCGATATGGAATTGGCCTTAAATTTGGCTGCCCGCAGGCGTACAGGGCGTTCCGGCCTCACTTTCGATCCCGCCCCTCACCACGGCTTGGGTCTCGCTTCCTACACTTCTTTTACGGCACCCATGCGGCGTTATTTAGATCTCTTGGTGGCCCGGCAAATCCATTCCATTTTAGACAACGATCAACCGCTAATGGATAGAAATGCTCTTCTTCTTTTGGCAGAGCCAACTTACGCTCGGGCCCAGCAAATTCAAAAAATGCAATCAGCTCGCCAACGCTATTGGCTGAAAGCCATTTTAGCAGATAAAGTGGGCCAGGAATTCACTGCCATTGTCTTTGAACAGCGTGGGGCGCGCATTCGTTTTTGCATCACTGACTATATGCTGGAAAACGAATTTACACTCCCCCAAAGGGACAACCCGCCCCAATTTTTTGGCCAGCTGATTAAAGTTAAACTTGCCTCAATTCCCGATGGTGATGAACCTTTGCGTTTTATCCCCAGATTGTGAAAAATTTTGAAATAATGAGCACTATTTTACCACCACCGCCCATGAAACCCTTTGCCGCCATCTTTGCAGCTCAAACTGCCGAGATAAAAGAAGCCATTGCGGCCATGAGCTCCCATTTGAACGAAGAGCCCGACATCGTGAGCTCTCCCTTTTTAGTTTCTGAAACAAACTATTACGCCCCGGAAATGGGCTCTGAGCTTTATAAAGTTTATCTCACCTGGCCCACCCTATTCCACCCGGAAAAGTTGGTCGATTTTAAACTTTCGGCCATGGCCTATGAAGATGAAAAGGCCGACGGCGAAGGCAAGCGCACAGTCAACATCGACCCCGGCTATATTTTCAACGGAGGCCTTGTTTTGTCCACCGGTAAGTTTCGCGGACACCGGCTCTTTATTGGCAGAGGCTTGTGGGCCGAGTTGACCCTCAACTTTCACCGCGGGGAGTTCCAAGCCTTTCCCTGGACATACCTTGACTATCAACAGCCCGATGTGCAAAATTATTTAATAGCCATGCGCCGGGCTTACTTAACTGCCGCTAAAGAGCAGCTTGCTTTTTAAGGAAACGCTGACTCAGCAGCTTTTCTTTAACAAAATAGGGGAGAACCCATGATTAAAAGCATGACAGGTTTCGGCTCAGCTTCTCGCCAAGTCGATGGGCGCACCATTACCGTGGAAGTAAAAAGCGTCAATAACCGCTTTCGAGAAGTGGTTACGCGCCTACCCAAAGTTTGTATCCCTTTGGAGGAATCCATAAAAAAACTGGTGGCAACGAAAGTGGAGCGTGGCCGAATCGACCTTTGGGTGCAGTTGGACGACGGAGCCTTAAAGGCACAGGCTTTGGGGATTAATTTACCTCTGGCCGATCAACTCCATGCTTTATTGAGCGAGCTCAAAGAACGCTTTCAACTTGATTCGGCCATAAGCTTAGATCAGCTCATCTCTTTGGGGGTCATCGCTGCCCAAGAAAATGTTGTGGCTTTAGACGAGCTTTGGAGCGCCTTGGAGCCCTTAATTTTAGAGGCGGTTGAATCTCTTGTGGTCATGCGCCAAGCCGAAGGTGAAAACCTCTTGGCCGATTTCAACACCCGCTTAAAACGCCTTTCTGAATCCAATAAAAAAATCGAAGAGCTCACGTCTTCTGCTGCTGACGTGCTTTTACTCAAGCTCCAAAAGAGGTTGGATGAGTTGGGGACCGGGGTGAAAGTTGAACAGGCCCGGTTGGCCCAAGAAGTAGCGCTTTTGGCTGATCGTGCCGACATCACAGAAGAAATCGTGCGCTTTGCCAGCCACCTGGAACGCTTCCACACCATTTTAGACGATAAGGAAACCGCCGGACGCCGCCTCGACTTTTTACTCCAGGAAATGGGGCGCGAAGTCAACACCATGGGCTCGAAATCGCAAGACCTGGAAGTCACCGGTTTGGTTTTAGATATGAAAGCAGAATTGGAAAAGCTGCGGGAACAAGTGCAAAATATCGAATAAAAAGATTTTTTGGGGGAGAAGCTCTCCCACGGTAAGCGACGAAAATTAAGACGCATAGGCTTTAGCTCACGTCAATCTATTTTGTAATTTTCCGGGCTCCTACGGAATAACTTTTCATCTCTTGCCTGCTGGTTTAAGCCCTAAAACTCGCTAAAGCTCAAACAATAGGGCTTAAATTCCGCAGTCAAGTTCTGAAAAGTTTTCCTCCGTCGCCGCATAACTCACGATGTTTTACCTAATTAGATTGACGTGGCCCCTGTGGCCCCTTGGCTAAAACTTTGACTTCTGTCTAAGGAACGTGCTAATATAAATATTTATTTGCCGCTGAAAAACGACTAAAAGGAGTTTTGCAGCATCGACTATTTAGGTAAATCAGCCTTGAAACTCGATTTAGGAGCACAATTCTCATGCGCACTTTAATGAACGCTGGTAATGGCAACATGGTGGTCATTGATAAAGTCGTGGCCATTATTTCTCCTAAATCCGCTCCGGCTAAACGCTTGAAAGACGAAGCAAAAGAAGAAGGTCGCCTAATTGATATTACCCAAGGCCATCGCACTCGCTCAATCATTTTAACCGTCAGCAACCAAGTGATTTTGAGCTCAGTTTCTGTGGAGACCTTGTCTGCTCGCTTTCAAGCTGAACCTTTGCGTTCTGTGGAGGTGGAATCCTGATGGCTAGCCAGCTAAATCCTAAGCTCTATGTTCTCAGCGCACCTTCCGGCTCCGGGAAAAGCACGGTGGAAGGAGAGGTGCTCCGTCTTTTACCAAGCTTGGTTTATTCTGTTTCCTTTACCACCAGGCCTCCTCGAGTCGGTGAAATCGACGGTCAGCATTATAATTTCGTATCAACGGAAAAATTCCAAGATATGATAGCCAAGGGTGAATTCCTCGAATGGGCTCAAGTTTTTGGCAATTATTATGGCACCGGGCGCCACTGGGTGGAAGAGCGGCTGGCTGAAGGCCAAAGCGTTTTATTAGATTTAGATGTGGTGGGGGCGGCTTCTGTGAAAAAATTGAAGCCTGAGGCTGTTTTAATATTTATGGTGCCTCCTGATTTTAAGACCCTGCGCCAGCGTCTTTGCCACAGGGAAGGCAAAAGCGGCGCGGAGATTGATTGCCGTTTGGGAGAGGCCCGTAATGAAATTGCCAGCCGTCATATCTATGATTACCTCATCATAAACGGCGACCTTGAGTCAGCTGTTCAAGAGATGATAACTATTATTACCACCGGCGTCGGACGCAAGATGGCGGAAAATCTCGGCTTGTGGGCCAATTTTTTTGAAGAAGATGCCTGTTAAACCTCGCTCCTTAATTAAAGGCAAAAGTCCTATTTCACACCAAAGTTCAGCCTCTGACGCGAACTTCCTTCACGATTCCGAAGCTAATGACGGCGGAGGGAAACTAGAGACTCGTCTCTTGGGCGGGCTTAACGCTGTCTTGGCGGCTTTAAAGAATCGGGCTAAATCGTGCCGCTCGGTGATGATTGCCGAAGGTCGCCATGCCAATCCAGCCCTTAATGAGATCTACGCCCTAATTCGGGCCAATAATATTCCCCTTAAAAATGCCCCTCGTTCAGCTTTTGATCGTCTCTACAGCGGGCGACATCAGGGAGTTTTGGCTTATTTCGACCCTTTGGAATATGCTGACGAAGACTTTTTACTGAATTTGCCTGCCAAAGACAACATGCTTCTTTTGGCTTTGGATCAGTTGGAGGATCCGGCTAACCTTGGGGCTTTAATGCGCAGTGCCTATATTTTTGGGGCTGAAGGGATTATCGCACCGCGTCAGCGCATGGTGGCTTTGAGTGCGGCTGCATTTAACGCTGCGGCGGGGGCTGCTGAGAAAGTGCCTTTGATTCGGGTGACGAATTTGTGTCGCACTTTGAAGTCCCTTAAAGAGCAAGGTTTCTGGATTGTTGGAGCTGAACAAAACTCCAGCGAAAACCTTTTTGATTTTGAGTTCCCCACCAAAACAGTTTTAGTTCTAGGTTCTGAAGGGAAGGGCATCAGTCCCATTATTATCAAGACTTGTGATTTTTTAGTGACCGTTCCCCAAAGCGTTCCGGAGGCACCTTCTTTGAACGTTGGGGCGGCCGGGGCAATTTTGATGTGTGAATTTTTCCGTCAAAAATCCTAGATTATGTCGTTGCGAGCGACTTTTTAGTTCTTTCATCGTCAGATTCGTTTTCTTTTGCGGTCACATATGTTTAAACACTTCCTCAAAGAAACCTCATCTTTCTTGATATAACTCAAAAATTCATCTCGCAACGGGCACTCTCTTAAAATTGACAAATTATAAATAAAAAAGCCCTTAACCGTTTTGGCTAAGGGCTTGTTGTTTTAAGGTATTATCTGAATTAATACTCTTTAGGCCATTTGTTCAGCTGCGCCAAAGTGAAAACCGGGCCGTCTTTACAAACGTATTCCGGGCCAACGTTGCAACGCCCGCAAATGCCAAGGCCACATTTCATGCGGTTTTCTAAGCTCATAATGATTTTATCGTGGGCAAAGCCCTTTTCTTCCAGGACAGGCTGGGTGAACTTAATCATGATGGGCGGGCCGCAAATGATGGCCGCTGTATTTTCGGGGGCCGGGCAGAGATCGTTAGTCACGGTGGGGACGAAACCGACGAGGCCGTCCCAGCCGGGAGCTTCCCGGTCGATGGTGACATGAACGTCGATGTCGTCGCGTTTTTTCCATTCGCGCCAGTCCTCTTGGAAGCACAAAAGTCCCGGAGTCCGGGCACCGTAAATAAAGGTGATGCGGCCGTATTTTGAACGATTTTCCGGTTGCAAGAGCCAAACAACGGTTGAGCGTAAGGTCGTAACCGCAAAACCTCCGGCAATGATAAGAATATTTTGGCCTTCCAACTCGGTGAGAGGGTAGGGGTGACCAAGAGGCCCCCGCACACCCATGATGTCGCCTTCTTTCATGTTGTGAAGAAAAGAGGAAACTTGGCCCACCCGATTGACGGTGAACATGACGTAACCTTTTTCCGTGGGGGAAGAGGCGATGCCAATGGGAATTTCGCCTTGCCCAGGGATTGAGAGCTCGGCAAATTGCCCCGGCATATAAGCGAATTTTTCTTCGTCTTCCGGGTTTAAAAACTCAAATTTAAAAGTGCGCAGGGCTTTGTCTTCTGTCTCAATGCGAACTTCAGAAATGCGCACGGGATATGGCAAATAGGGATTTTGCATCAGTTGATTCTCCTCTCAACTGCAATAGTATGTTCAGCTAAAATGCTATAATAAACCGGTAGTAAATTGTTTTTTGTCATCAGAGAACAATTTTAATTAGCTTGGTTCATCTGTTGGGCAACTTCACGAATGTCAATGTTCACCGGGCACAAAGTTAAGCAACGGCCGCAACCAACGCAACCGCAAGCCCCGTTTTGTTTCAGGGGGATATATTTCAATTTGTGCATGAAACGTTGGCGCATCCGTTCTGTCTTGGTGGGACGCGGGTTGTGGCCGGTGCCGTGAATGGTGTAGAGCCAGCTCATGCAAGTATCCCAATTGCGCACCCTCACGCCACCTTTTTCGTTTTCTTCGTCTTGAATGTCAAAACAGTGACAAGTGGGGCAAACAAAGGTGCAGGTGCCGCAGTTCAGACAGCGGGCGGCGGTGTCAGCCCAGTGCTCTTGGTTGTAAATGTCTAAAATTTCAGCGTTTTGTAGTTTCGCCAAATCAAAGGGAGCGCTCATTTGGCTCTCTGTTGCCTTTTTGGCTTCAGTCATGGGAGTGCTAACATCACTGCTTTCTAAGCTCAAAGATTTCAAGCATTCCGTGCCTTTGTCGGAAATGGCTTTGAGCAAAAAACCGCCATCTGAAATCATGGCTAAAATGTCTAAACCCTCTTCGGAAAAAGGTGAGCCGCCTAAGGCCGTGCAGAAGCAGGCGGGGCCGGGTTTTTGGCAAGCTAGGCCAATTTTTAGCGCAGATTCATATTTTGTTTTCCAGTAAGGATCGGTGAAGCGATTGTTTTGGAAAACATTGTCGCAAACCCTTAATGCCCGGGCATCGCAAGGGCGCAAACCAAAGAGAATATCAGCCGGTTCTTTGTCCAAACCCAAGGGTTGATAGACCATGGAGTTTGGTTTTTCCTGATCTTTGTGGAAAGCCATAAGCTTTTCCGTCTGCGGAAAAAAGACTTTTTTCGGAGAATCGTGAGTGTTTATATAGTCCAGCGAAACTTCTTGGGAATCGGCAACAGCGGCCATTTCCAAGCGTCCGTTTTGCATTTTTGGCGCCCAGACCTTGCGCCCTGTGGCCAGTAAAGCTTTGAGAAAATCCTGGCTGTTTTTAACAATATATTCCATTAGAAGCGCCTCTTTTTATTTGATAAAATCTGCTTGGTCATCGGGGCGATAAGTGCTTAAGGGGGGCTTTTGCTCCCAGCTTAAACCGGGGAGGTAATTCCAATCTTTTTGCACTTCTTGTTCTAAGATTCGGTTAAATTCACGCAGTTTAATGCTCATGGGGCAAGCTGATTCACACGCACCGCAAGCTGTGCAGCGGCCGGCGCAGTGGAAAGCCCTTAGTAGATGGAAAGTTAAAATATCCATCTCGTCTTGAGATTTCCCCAGCCATTGGGGCCGTGTTTCGTCCACAAAGCAGACTGGACAATAGCACAGGGGGCAGGCGTTACGGCAAGCGTAGCAACGCCAGCAATCTTTGAGTAAATCTTTGAAATAAGCCAATTTTTCAGCCGGACTTTTGCTCAAAATTTCTTTTAAGTCGCTGAAATCGTCACCGGCCGTGGGCGGAACATTTTCACCGATGATTTCGTTGGCAATGTCGCTGGGAGTCCGGCAGGCGCAAGTTTGGCAGTTACGGCGCAAAACTTCTTCTTTAGTGAGGTTTGCGCTCCAATCGGGGCCTTGTAGTTTGATGGTTTTGGCATCTTCTTCAGCTGAGAAGACAGCTCGAGGTTCTTTAGCGGCGATTAAATCAGTATCGACCATGCCTGTGCAGGCAACGCCAATGATATAGAGATCTTCGCGTTTAATTTGTCTTTCCAAAACTTGGCCAACCGCTGAACGAGCATCGCAACCTTTGGCAACCAAGCCCACCCGGCCCGGGAGTTTGGGGAGGTAAGTGGCCAGATTGACTTTGGCGAAATTACTCCAGACTAATAAGCTACAATCGTCTTCGTTGCGGCAAAAAATAGGGGCCACGGTGAGGGGCGTTGTGCCTTGTTTGTAGCCAATGACTACGTCCACCAGATTTTCTTTAAAGAGGCGTTTGGCCGCCAGTTGAATTTTTTGGTTCAAATCATCAAAGGACATTGGCCACCTCCGGCAATTCAAGCTCCAACTCCGCTTTGCGGAACTCGGTGTTTGGGCCGCAAGCCCTTATTTTTTCAACAACTTCCTTAGCCACAGCTTGAAATTTGGTGGCTTCGGCAGAAGAGATCCATGAAAAGTGGAGCCGTCCCGGATCCAGACCAATACCTTCGAGGTAGCTGTGGAGGAGCACAAACTTCCGGCGAGCAAAGTAGTTGCCGGCGATATAGTGGCAATCGCCGGGGTGGCACCCGCTGACCCAAACTCCGTCCGCCCCTTTTTTAAAGGCTTCGAGAATATACTTGGGGTTGAGGCGGCCGGTGCAGGGGATGCGCACTACTCGGAAGTTGGGGGGATAGTCAAGGCGGCTAATCCCGGCGAGGTCTGCGGCACCATAGGTACACCAGTTGCAAAAGAAAGATAGAATTTTTGGTTCGAAAGTGGTCATAATTTAACCTTTTAAACTCAGGGTGTCATTGATTATATTGAGTTTACAAAACATTTTTACAAAGCGGCCGAAATTTGGGCAAAGAGCCCCGGGTTTGTGAAGCCGCGTAAAATGGGGGCATCGGAACGGCAGGTAGCAGAGCAGGTGCCGCATCCTTTGCACATTGCTTCATTGACCACAGCGTGTCCTTTTTCTTCGTCCATGGTGATAGCCGAGAAGGGGCAAACTGTGGCGCAGAGTCCGCAGGCCGAGCATTTGTTCTTGTCGATTTCAGCCACAATACCGCCCACCGTCATTTGCGGTTGGGTCAACACAGTCAGAGCGCGAGCTGCCGCCGCTTGGGCTTGGGCCACGGTTTCTTCCATTGGTTTGGGGTAGTGGCAGATGCCGGCCATGAACATACCGTCAGTGGCAAAATCAACGGGCCTGAGTTTTTGGTGGGCCTCGAAGAACCAGCCGTCTTCGTCCATGGGGACTTTGTATTTCATGGCCAATTCTTGCTCGCGCCCTGAGACAATGGCGGCGGCCAGAACCAGAAAATCTGGTTTTATTTCCAAATCAAAGCCGGAGACAGCATCGTTAATTTCCACAGTCAAATCGGGGTTAGCGGTGACTTTGGCTTTGGTTGCTCGGTCATAGCGAATGAAAATGATGCCCAAGTGGCGTGCTTCTTTATAGAGGTCTTCCTTTTGGGCGTAGGTGCGCAAATCGCGGTAGAGGACGTAAATCCTCATGTCAGGATTTTTCTTTTTCAAAGTGATGGCCGAGTGAACGGTGTGGGTGCAACAAACTTTCGAGCAATACATCCGCCCGTCTTCACGCGAGCCCACGCATTGAATGAAGACCACGGTTTTAGCGTCTTGAGCGGCTTCATCTTGGGCGGTTAGTTTGCGGTCGAATTCAAGGTGGGTCAGAACTCTTTCGTGTTCACCATAGAGATATTCGTTGGGTTTCAGTTCGTTTGCACCGGTGGCGATGACTGTCACGCCGTGTTTGATGAGTTCGTCGTTGGTGAGGGTTGTTTCAAAGTTGCCCACATAACCGCTAACGTCTTTCACTTCGGCGTTTTTAATGACTCTGATTTTATCGTTATTTTCAATCTTTTCACGCAAATTGGCCAAATAGGAGGGAATGTCTTCATCTTTGGCTGTGTGGCGCAGAGACAAGGCATTACCGCCAAGTTGGTCGCTTTTTTCCACGATTACGCTGGCGAAGCCTTGCTCAGCCAAGGTCAGGGCTGTGTTCATACCGGCCACGCCGCCACCAATAACCAAGGCTTGGGGGTCGATGTTGATGACGTTTTCCGTCAAAGGCGAAAGGAGGACGGCTTTGGCCACGGCCATTTCCGTCATGTCAAAAGCCTTTTTCGTAGCCTCAGTGGGGTTACCGGAGTGAACCCAGGAATCGTGATTACGGATGTTGGCCATTTCAAAGAGATATTTGTTCAAACCGGCTTCGGCTAAGGTCTCCATGAAGAGAGGCTCGTGAGTTCTGGGGGAACAAGCCGAGACCACAATGCGGTTTAGGCCATTTTCCTTAATCAATTTAGCCAGTTGTTCTTGGCTGTCTTGGGAACAAGCAAAGATGGTATCGGTGGCATATTCCACAAAGGGCAGTGTTTTGGCAAACTCCACCACTTTCGGGACATCGATGACCCCGCCGATGTTGATGCCGCAGTGGCAAATGAAAACGCCTACTCGCGGGGGCTCGCCGCTGACGTCCATGGGCACCGGCACTTCCACAGATTTGGTCAAAGTGCCGCGAGCTGACGAGAGTTTGGCCGAAGAGGCCGCCGCCGCTGCCGAGGCTTCCATAACTGAGGCGGGAATGTCTTTGGGGCCGGTGAAGACGCCGCAGGCGTAAATGCCGGGTCGAGACAAGGCCACCGGATTAAAGGTGGAGGTTTTGGCAAAGTTATATTTGTCGGTGTCCACTTCGAGTTTTTCGCTTAGCTCTTTAGTAGAGCCGGTGACGACCAAGCCGTGGGATAAGACGGCCATATCGAAATCTTCGGTGGTGGAAACGCCGCCGTCAGTGACGTAATGGCAGACAACGCCGCCCCCGGGGCGCGGCTGAACGGTGTGGATGCGGCTTCTGACAAAGCGGATGCCTTTGGCTTTGGCCTTTTCGTAATATTTTTCGAAATCTTTACCAAAGGTTCTAACGTCCATATAGAAAATTGTCACATCTAAATTTTCGGTGGCGTGTTCTTTGGCAATGATGGCTTGCTTGATGGCATACATACAGCAGACGGAGCTACAATAGCCATTGTCAGCACGGTTGAGATCGCGTGAGCCCACACATTGAAGGAAAGCGATTTTGCCGGGTTCTTCGTTGTCATAGCGGCGCACAACATGGCCCATGGTGGGGCCCGTGGCACTCAAGAAGCGTTCGAATTCCAAAGCGGTGATGACTTCGGGATAGTCGCTGTAGCGGTAGGTCTCCAAGCCTTTGGGATCAAAGGGTTTGAAACCCGGAGCCAACACCACAGCCCCCACATTTAAAGTGGTTTCTTGGGCCGTTTGTTCATAATCAACAGCGTCGGCCGGGCAAACTTTTTGGCAGGAACCGCATTTGCCTTTGGTCAGCTTGATACATTTATCCGGGTCAATGCCGTATTTTAGGGGCACAGCTTGGGCATATTGCACGTAAATGGCTTTGCGTTTGTCTAACAATTCGTTGTAAGCATTGTCGACTTTTACGGGGCATTTTTTGGTACACTCCCCACAAGCAATACATTTAGACATATCAATATAGCGGGGGTTTTGCCGGACTTTTACCGTAAAATTACCCTCTTGACCTTCAATGCTTAAAATGTCGGTCAGAGTTAATAATTCAACGTTAATATGCCGCCCCACTTCAACCAGTTTCGGGGAGAGAATACAGGCCGAACAGTCATTGGTGGGGAAGGTTTTGTCAAGTTGCGACATCCTCCCGCCAATGGCCAGAGAGCTTTCCACTAAGTAAACGTAATAGCCGCCATTGGCTAAATCTAAGGCTGCCTGTATGCCGGCAACGCCGCCGCCGGCTACCAGAACTGCTCCTACTACTTCTTTCGCTGCCATATAAATTCTTCTTTCTATATGATAGAATTTGCGCTTATACAACAAAGGGCGAACCGTTTAAGGCGCACCTTTATTCTGCCGATTTTGTCGGCTCACTTTTGTATGATTAATATAAAAATACCACAATTATGGTAAATTTATCAAGTTTAAATTTTATTTTTTTGCTTTTTTTTTGCCAAAAAAGTAAAAAATATAAAACGAGTGTATTTTTGGGTGATATTATTTGAAAATATAGAGATTGCGAAGATTTGAGCTTTGGGAAAAATCAAATTTCTAACTGGCTTTTTTAGGTGTAAAAAGTTAAAATCAAAAATTATAACTTTCAATGGGAAGGGGTTTTTATGTTGCCTAAATGTTTTTTGTTCATTTTGCTGGCTTTGTTTTGGTCAAGCCCTGGGTGGGCTGATTATACAGGTCAATTGCAAGGTCTTAATTTCAGTGGGGAAAGTGTGCCTCTCAGTGATCCAACGGTCTTTCGGCCCATTGATCAAAACTTGGTGCTTTTAGCTGAGGCCAAATCACGTGTTTGGCTCACTTTAAGACGGGCAATGCGTTTTTTACCGGTGGTGGAATCCATTTTAAAGGAAAATGGTGTGCCTGCTGATTTTAAATACGTCGCCATGGGCACAACCAGTTTGAACCCCATCTACGCCGTCGGTGGTCGCGGTATTTGGCGTTTCCCTTTGGCGGAGGCTAAATTGGCGGGCTTGCGGGTTGATAAAAATATTGATGAACGCTTAGACCCGGTTGCTTCGACCCTTGGGGCCGCCCGTATGTTTAAGAGATATAAGGAAAAATACGGTAGCTGGACAATGGCTATGGCCGCTCACTTAATCGGGGAAGAGGTGCTGCAACTCGCCATCGATGATGCCGGCGGACAAAGAGACTATTACAAAATCTACCTTCCGCAAGATGTGGAGACCTTGCCAGCTATGGTTTTAGCCGGGAAAGCTGTTTTTTCCCACCCGGAGGCCTTTGGTTATCGGCAAGCAACAGCCGGAGCTTGGCCGCCTTTGGCTACTAAGCGAGTAACTGTGCCCACGGCCACCACGGCTAGGGCATTGGCAGCTCAATATAAGCAGGATTACAAGACTTTTCGCGATATGAATCCCCACTTAATCAGCGGCACTGTGCCGGCCGGGGTGAGCATTAATATTCCTTAAGTAAACGCTGATTTATTCTAGATAGTATCGTCAAGAGCGACTTTTTGGTTCTCTCTTCGTCAGATTCGCTTTCTTTTTCGGTCATGTATGTTTATACATTCCTTCAAAAGAAAACTCACCTTCCTTGATATAACTCAAAAATTCATCTCTTGACGAACTATCTAAATGGTTTGTGTTCGGTCTATTTTTACCGAGCTCAAACCGTTTTTTTTGTCCGCTTCATTTTAAATAAAAGTTGCCTCGGTTTGGCCTCGGCCTTTGTCTACCCCAATATCTTCGATCTATTTCTCTTCTTTTATACTATATTTTGTGTAACATATTATAATTACAATTAAAGTTGACAATTGTAATTGTTAATTATATAGTATTATAGCGTAAAGATGCTAAATTAAGCATCAAAGATAAGCCGAAAAAGATTGAAGTAAACGCAAAATTCGTTTTCTTCAATCTCAGTGGCGACTTTTTTCGGAGTTTGAGACTTTAAGAGCTCAGAAGGCTTTGGATGACCAAAACGAGAATTAAAAGCAAAACTAAAACCTTAAGTGGTCGGGGAGGGAGTTGGCCTTGGAGCCGTGAGCCCCAGTATACGCCGACTAATCCGCCGAGCCCAAAAAGGATTCCCAGTTTGAGATCGGGATAAATGGGAGCGGAGTTTGAAAGGATAGGCCAGATGAAAGCGTATGAGATTAGGCCGAAAATTGAGCCCAGCCAACCGGCGACCAAAGAGACTCCGTTGACTAAATAGATTGGCACCTGAAAGAAGCCAATTAAAAGGGGAGCGATTATGGCGGCACCGCCAATGCCGTAAATTCCGCCCACTAAGCCAATGATCAGCGAGGCCCAAACAAGGTGGCTGATGGGGAGAGAAAATGATTCGCCGCCGAAAAAGTAGTTTATGTGTTTTTTAGTGTAGCTGACGGTTGGAGCTTTGCGTTCTCGCAAAAAAGCCTGTTCTGCTCGTGAGACAGGCGAGTCGGTACCTTTAAGGCTGCGGACTAAAGGCCACAAGAGGGCCAATAGGACAAGGCCTACAAATAACTTGAAATCGCCGGGATTTTGCAGCCAAGTGCAACGTAAAACAGTGCCCAGAAAAATTCCCGGCAAACTTCCTAAAAGGATTAGGCCGCTAAAGCCCCACAGCACTCTCTTTTCGCGGTGGAGCCGCCAAACGCCTAAGGGCATTGCTACTAAATTATAGACAAAATTTGTTGGGCTGACGGATGAGTTCGTAAAGCCGAAAAAATTTAAGCAAATGGGCAAAATCAAAAAGCCACCGGAAATGCCGGTGGGAGAGCTTAAGAGTGATACAAAGAGTCCCACAACAAAGGGGAGAAGAGGGTTTAGTTCTATGTCTGCCACGGGGAAATACATAATAATACTCGCAATTGTAGCGTGTTGTTTTTTAGTTAGACCGACTGTCGGAGAGGCCAGAGACGATGAATGGCTGGCTCAATTCGACAGGTTTTTGGGACGTGATCCCCAGCTTGGTGGCCAAATATTTGACCTTGATTCAGGGCAAAATAATAAGGTGAATGTAGCTAACCCTCGAAGCTCATCTGCTGTCTCAACGCCAAATTATTCTAACGCCCCAGCTTTCAGCGACACCAACGAGGAACAACGAGACAATGACCCCTCACCAACTGACGAAGAATTGGCCCTTCTTTTTTCTGGTGATATGGTTTTTTTCAACACACAAGCTCAGTTAGATTTTATTGAGCTTTCACAAGAATATGCCAACTTTAGTGTGATTGAGAAAGGCGCTTCCTCAGAAGATGGTCAGGCGACCCGAATTGCCCCACCGGCCGGCTCATCTGATTCTGATTCGGCAAGCTATGAAGGCTCTCTCGCAGGTTTTATAAATATGGTGGATACCGGTTACCCCAGTCTCCCACCTCTTAAACAAGAGAATGCTTCCAAGCGTGCCCAAGTGGTTAAAGCCCCACCGGCAGCTCCTGATAGTAGCAGAATTTTTCCCTTTGTGCCAGTTCAGATGGGTGTGGCTTCGCCGGTTCACGCAGAGCCTCTTCCCGAGGTTGCGCCTAAACCTGTGGCTTTTAAAGTTAAAGATGTAAAACTGGCGGCAGCTAGGGTTGCTGCCGGGTTGCCTGCTTATGATCATCCAGTTGTGCCGCCGCCTGTCCCGGCTGTTGATATTAGGACACCCAATGTAGTTGATGCTTCAGCTGAACCTATTTTGCAATCGTTTGCAGCGGGTAATATGGCCAAATTCGCCCCGCCCTTTGCCAAGATTCAAAAGATGGCGGAAGCAGAGTTTGCTGTTCTCCAAGTCGCTTCAAGTCAAGGTGGTTTTGCTCCGCCGGCTTTGCCAGCTCCTAAGCCGTCTATTGATTTCAGCGCGCCGCAAATGACGGTTGCTGCGGTGGAAGAAGCAGTTTTTGAGCCGCCTGTGCCAACGAATATGACCAGGATCTATTCTCCGCGCTTGGCCAAGCGGGAAGGTGTAGCTCCGGCAGCCGGTGCCTCTGAGTCTTTGTCCGAGCGCCGTTCCAGAGGGGGCACTACGAATTTGAAAGAATTGAAAGTTGCTGTGGTGGAGCAACAAAAACCGGCCCCGACGGAATCAAAAGCTTCTGCCCCTGCTGCCTCAAAACCGGCAAAAGAAAAGAAACCAGTTGATGAAAATAACATCAAAACTTTCTCTGAACTTTTAGCCGTTAAAGCTAACCAACACTTTCAATTTGGCCAGGCCACTTATGTTTGGGCTGGCGACGGGAGGCCTTACTTGGTGGCAGCCACGGGAAAATTAGAAAGAGTGGCTTTGCCAGCCCAATTAGCGGTGACCAATGAGCTTGGCGAGATGTGGCTCAGCCCGGAGGCCGCCCTCGGCTCAACTTATCTGGAAGTGGCGCCGAAAATTTTGAGTTTTATAAACTTTCGGCATGATTCCACAGCAATTTTGAAAAGCTCTCGAAAAGATCTTGATTTGTTTGCTATTTCCCTCAACACTCCGGCTTTGGCCAAGCACCGTCTCGTCATTGTTGGGCACACCAACAGTTTAGGTAACCCGACTTATAATCTGGGGTTAAGCAAACGAAGAGCCCTGAGTGTGAGCCGTTATCTCAAAAAGCATCACTCCATCGGTGCCGAGCGCATCATCCTCCACGGTTATGGAGACCAAAAGCCCTTGGCCGACAATGCAACCCGGCATGGCTTGCAAGTGAACCGGCGGGTGGAATTTGTTTTGATTGAGCCTCCGCAAGAAAGTGAAAATTTGCCCAAAGAAGAAGTTGGCGGCAATTAAAGCAAATAAAACAAAGCCTTAGCTTATTATGAAAATAGCTTCAAAACTTTTTATTGGCAGAAGTTTTGAGGCTATTTTAATGAGTTGTGAAAGCAAATTCTAAAAGAGATCTGCTGCCAAAAGCCGATCAAAGCCAATGGAATCTTGATTGTAAGCGCCGGGGCCGAGATAGGCATTCATTAGCTGGGCGACAACGGCGCCGCTTGAATAGATGTCCACCACATTGACGGCGGCGAAATCCTGGCGGACTGTTTGCCAAGCCACGTGGGGCGACATTTTTAAGAAAATGCTCCAAAGGGTCTTGCAAACTCCGCCGTGGCAAAAGAGAGCTATGCGTCCTCCGTCTGGGTATTTGTTTATAAGCTCGGTTAAAGCCTGTTGAATGCGTACCAGAAAAGAGCCTGTGTTTTCTCCTTCGGGGAAGGAGAGATAATTCTCTTGGCTATCGAGGGAAAAAATGTTGCGAGCAAGTTCGGGGTCATTTTCTTCAATTTCGCGGAAAGTGAGCCCTTCCCAACGCCCGAAGTGTATTTCGCGCCATTTCGGCTCTATTTCTAAGGGGAGATTTAGACGTTCGGCCAAACATCTGCCGCCATAAACTGCTCGGCTGAGATCACTTGCGTAAACGGCTTTGAAGGGTATTTTTTCAATAATATCTACCACATCTTCCAACTGCTTTTGGCCAAAGGAAGTGAGAGGAGCATCACGCCAGCCATTGAAGATTTGCCGTTCATGATGTTCCGTTTGTCCGTGGCGAATAAAAAATAAACGCAAAGGCGATTGTTTGGACATTTAGGCCTTCTCATTTTAAGGCTTGAGACAAAGAGTTTTGCCGCAAGCCTTAATTTAAAATTTGAAATAAGTTTTTGCTTACTTTCAAGTGGAAAGGTGGATTGAGCTCCAATTATGAGTTGGGGCCGCAGCCAAAGACATATGTGGTGCTGTTTGGGCAAATTGCCAGAGCTTGGTGATGGGGTCTAAATTTTCCATAAAAACATCAACGACATCTGGATCGAAGTGTTGTTCACGTCCGGCTTTGATAATATCGACAGCTTGCTCAATGGTGAGGGGCGGCTTGTAGGGACGCTTGCTCATAAGCGCATCAAAAACGTCAGCCACTGCCACAATGCGCCCGGCAATGGGAATTTGCTTGCCAGCCAAACCGTTGGGATAGCCGGAGCCGTCCCACTTTTCGTGGTGGGTGAGGGCAATAACTTCACCAAGGCGCAAAAAGCCGATGTCAGAGCCTTCTAGAATTTGGCCGCCAAAAATGGTGTGCATTTTCATAATAACCCACTCATCGTTATCTAAGGGGCCGTTTTTTGTCAAAATGCGGTCTGGGATGCCTATTTTACCGATGTCGTGCATGGGGGATGCATAGAGAATGCGCTCCACCACTGTGGGGTTAAGGCCTAATTTTTCGGCCAGCAACGCAGAGATGCGGCTCATGCTGATGATGTGGTTGCCTGTGTCTTCGTCTTTATATTCAGCTGCGCGCGCCAAACGGAAAATTGCTTCTAGCGAGGCGTCACGGAGTTTGGTGTGGGCTTCGGTGATTTTATCCTTCGCACTTTTAAGTTCCACAGTTTGTTTGGCCACTTCCGATTCCAGCATATGGCTATAGTTTGCCATGTGATCGTTATAGGCTTTAACTTTCAAAAGAGAACGCACCCGCGCTTGAAGTTCCAGACGATCAACCGGTTTAGATAAAAAGTCGTCAGCACCAACTTCCAAAGCTTTAACGCGGTCACCAACATCTTGCAGGGCCGTTACCATGACTATTGGAATCAAAGAAAGGTGTTCTCGTTGTTTTAAGCGAGTGACCACTTCAAAGCCGTCCATGTTAGGCATCATAATGTCCATTAAAATCAAATCAGGTGGTTCAAGCTCTACTTTTTGCAGGCAGTCTTCACCGTCAACAGCAATTATAACTTGATAGCCTTGAGATTTTAACATGGCTTGAAATAATTTGCGGTTTAAAATTTCGTCATCCACCACCATGATTTTGGGTGGATTCGTGAAGCTTTCAGCAATTGATGTGGTTTTACCAAGAGGCATTATTATCACCTAAAATATCTTAGCACCTAATATCACACTACTTTTTGATTCTTAGGGCCATGTTAATTTATAATGTTGTTTAAAGTATAAACGCCCTTAAGTTTTTTTTCAAGGGTTTTGTTTATTTATAGCATTGAGCGCGGTCGTCGCTACAGAAACAACGGAGAGCTTTTAGTTGCCTCACATTGTTATAATGTAATAAAAAAACTCTGGCTCGCCCTTTTAGATTTGGGCGAGTTCAGAGCTTTAACGAATGGTTCAAATGATGATCTTAAGGAAAGGCTAATTAATCAGTGTTACCTTAAATTACCGTGGCAATGTTGGAAATAATATATTTCAAATCATCATCGTTGAAACGTAAACCTATGCCAAAATAGGGGCTAGCGCGGTTTTCTTCGCTGATAAAATCATCATAACCAATGGAGGCGTAAAAGATTTTCCAAAAGTTATAGCTAAGCTCTGCCCGCAAGTGGGGATTTTCATCAAAATCACCACTGAATGCTTCAAATGTAATACGCATTTTGTCTTCGTCAAGTAGGTAATCGACGCCGACCCCCGGTTCTGACTCAAATAAACCGCCGCGCAAGACAAAATCGTAATAGCGTTTGGCAATTTGAGCGTTGAATTTCAATTCGCCCCGTTCCCATTCTTCTTTGGTGGAGGTGGTGATCTTGCCGCTGGCGTCGGTATACCTGTAGTCACTACGTTGATATTGGCCGAAGTAATCGCCGGTTACGCCTAAGAGATAGTAGTGATCTGGCGCCGGTTGCAGGCGAACGTTGACTGTGCTTTTCATGAAATCGTGTTCGGTGAGGTAATCGGCTCGGTAATCCACAAATACTTTGAATTGCGATTCTTTTTCAAAGTAACCATTTATGGAACTCAAAGCGCTGTCGATTTTTTCAATGGTTTCGTCATCGTTTACCAAGCGCCCAATAGTGCCTTCGCCGGAATCGATTTTGTTGGTGATGTTGCGCAGAGAAGCTAAAGTGGAATTGAGTTCGTTCAAGGAACGGTCGTCATTGATCAATTGGCCTAAAGTGCCTTGGCCGGCATTAATTTTATCGGTAATTTCTTTCAAGCTGGCCATGGTTGTGTGGAAGCTCTGAAGCGATTCCGTCAGGCCGCCTTCATTACTGAGAACCAAACGTTCTACAGTTTGGCTGGTGAGCTTTAAGCTGGCCACCATCTCTTTAATGTCGCCGCCGGTGTTGGCTTCGGCCAGAGGTTGGGTGATGGTTTTAATATCAGTGGCAATGTCGCTTAGCTGCTCTAAAACATCTGAGATGTCGGCCGCTGTTTTTGCCGGGGTGATTTGGTCACCGGAATCCAGTTTCTCCAAAGATTGTCCCGGAGCCAATTCGACATATTTGTCGCCTAAAATCCCGGAGGTGCGGATGTAAGCCACGGAGTCAGCCGGCAGACGGATGCCGTCTTGAACTTCCATGCCCACGCGGGCCTGGTTGTTGTCATAAAGTTCAATTTGGGCCACTCGCCCAACTCTGATGCCGGCCAATTCCACTCCCACCCCCGGTTTTAACCCGGCAGCGGAAGGAAAAATAGTAACAATGGTGTATGTTTCAGTGCGGTGTAAGTTAAAGCCGCCCAAATTAAAGGCTAAGAGTGCAAATGCTCCCAAGGCCACCAAAACAAAAAGCCCAACTTTTATTTCAGTTCCGTGCATTTTTTAAGCTCCAGAAGTTTCTATGTTAGATGCCCATAAAAATTATTGGTAACAAGGCCAAAAAGGTTTGCTTCTTTTCGCTGTGCCCAATTTCGTCTGTAAATCCCGGCAACTGTGAGGTTAATCGCCGTTTAAGGAAACGCCAATTAATTAACGTTGCCACAAAAATTCTTTCACCACCTGGTTTTCTGTGTTTTTGAAATCTTGCGGCGAACCGCTTAAAATAATGCGCCCTTGATCAATCATGGCGATGTGGTGAGCAATGTTCAAAGTTGCGGCAATATCGTGGCTCACCACCACCACTGTGGCCTTGGTGCGCTTTAAGGCCTCCACAATCAAATCGTCCACTTGCTGGCTCAAAAGTGGGTCAAGCCCTGTTGTCGGCTCATCGAATAAAAGAAGTTCAGGTTCTAAGATCAAGGCCCGTGCCAAGGCAACTCTCTTGCGTTCCCCGGCCGACAGCTGGCTTGGTCGTTTGTGGAAGCTTGGGGCCAGGCCCAATTCTTCCAGGCGCTCATAAGCTTGTTTGGCGGCTTCTTTTTCCTTATCTCCCCGCAAGGTGAGGGGAAAAGCTACGTTTTGGCCCACACTTAAAGAGTCAAACAGGGCTCCGTCTTGGAAGAGGAGAGCCATTTTAGGCCGGTATTGCGCCCAAAAAGAAGAGCTTTGCCCGCTCATCTGTTGGTTGTCATACCAAACGCCGCCGCAATCAGGCTCCAATAAGCCCACCAGATGCTTTAATAAAACGCTTTTGCCGCCGCCGCTGGCCCCGATGATGAAGTTTATTTCCGAGGCCCTTAGGGTTAAATCCACCCCATTTAAAACGCGGCTTGAGCCAAAGCTCTTTTCCAGCCCGTAAATAGTGATGGTTGGTGGCGCCATTTTCTCATTCCTTAAAACATGATGGAGGTTAAAAGGAAATCACCCACTAAAATAGCCACATAGCTAACTACAACCGCTGTGGTTGTGCTTTTGCCCACGCCTTCGGCCCCGCCTTTGGTATAAAAGCCCATATAGCAACCGACGGAGGATAAAATTCCGCCAAAGACCGTGCTTTTAATAAGCCCGTTGAGCACATCAGAAAGTAAAACGTGCTCATGAATGCGGGCCATAAACTGTCCGCCATCAACGCCCTTGACAATAGCAACTAAATAACCTCCGAGAACCCCGGTGAAATCAGCTACGATTGTGAGGAAAGGCAACATCAAAAGGCCGGCTAAAAGGCGGGGGCTGATCAAGAATTTTACGGGGTCGGCCCCTAAGATGGTGAGGGCGTCAATTTGTTCTGAAACGCGCATGGAGCCCAGTTCGGCGGCCATGGCACTCCCTACCCGTCCGGTGACCATGAGAGCGGTCAGAACGGGGCCCAACTCCCGACAAATTCCTAAAGCCACGGTGGGGCCCACTAAGCTTTCGGCTGAAAACATCCGAAAGCCGTAAATGACCTGAAGGGTAAAGACTCCACCGGTGAAAAAACCGGTCAGAATCACAACAAAAATTGAATCGGCTCCCACCATTTCCATCTGCCGCCAAATGTTACGAAAGCGCCACGGCGGCACGAAAATCCCCCCCAATGCTTGGATCAAAAGAAGGCTGTAGCTGCCAAGGTGGTAAATTCCACCAATGGTTACAGTCCCCAATTTGGCTATGGGAGAAAAAATTGTGGCAGCTACTGAGCTCATGCTTTGCTCTCTGTTTGAAAATCTTAAGGGGGCTGTTATACTAGCCCTTGTTAATGGTGTTTCCCTTATCCACTAGAGACCTCGAGATTACCACCAGTTGTAGTTGTTACGTTTTTCAAGACTCAAAATGTTGTGCTTTCTTGGTAATGTTTAGTTAATTAAACTGTTTTACCATCAAATTACATGTTAATTATAGCATAATGATATATAAATAAAAAGGTTTTATGTTGATTTTTCTTAAAATATTTTAGTTGTTTAGAAGTTTTAGCGTATTTTGTGGTAAGAAATAAACTTAAGCACAAACTCTTGGGGTGGCGAGAATTTTTAAGGTGAGGGTGGGAAACTTGGCGTGCATTTGCTGATTTATTCTTATCGAGAATAAAATAGTCAGCCCCGGCTGTCTTCACCTTTTAACAAAGTAGCAAGTGAAGAGAGCTGGGGCCGATTAAAGCTTTTGCGGAGCTTTTGATGGAAAAGAGCTTTTTAAAAAATCCTTTTTCGATATTTTACCGTGTGGATGGTGGCCAGTATAGTAAAAATGCTTCCGGCAAGAAAATGTAGAGGGTGAAGGCGCAGAGGCAAGCTCATAACAGTGAGAGCAAAAGTTGCTGCCAATCCTACGTTCAGAGATTTGCTGGCTAAATGGCCCAAATTTTTATTTGCGCAATGTCTCGTCGCCGGAGGAGCGACTGATTTGACACTTAAATTTTGAAAACAAGTTTCGGCCACTTCGGCTAATTTTTCCAGAGAAACACTTTGTGGGTCGTAGTAAAACAAAAGCGAGCCAACTCTGGTGTTGAAATTGGCAATCACCAAGCCTTCGATGTTTTCAAGCTCTGCTTTTAAAAATTTAACGGTGGCTTCATCTTTTAAGAGTTGGTGGCGGAGGCGCACTCGGCCTTCGGTGAAACTTAAGTATGAAAGATCAGGTATCATGATTCTTCCCTGTATTTTTTAGCCACAATGGGCCGCACGGCGTAAAAAGCCGAACCCACGGTTGTGAGGTTGTGTAAAAGAGCGGAGGTGGCTGCGGTCAATAAACCGAAAGCTCCGCCAAACATAAAAAGCGTGTTTAAAGACATGGTGGCAATGTAATTCGTCTTAATTCTGGCCATGGCTTGGCGGGAAATATATTGGGCGGATACCAAATTTTCCAAGCGGGGGTGAACTAAAACGATATTAGCCACTTCTTGGGCTAAATCTGTGCCGTCGCTCAAAGAGACTCCGGCGTCAGCAGCCGACAAAGCCGGTGAATCGTTGATGCCGTCCCCCACCATTATAATTTTGTAGCCCTGTCTTTGGTATTCTTTGACTTGGGCGACTTTATCTTCCGGCAGAACTTGAGCTTTATATCGCTGGATTCCCAATTTACGGGCAATGGCCCCGGCTGTGCGTTCGTCATCGCCGGTGAGCATGGCCATTTCCATGCCTTGGCGTTTAAAATAATCCACCACGGCCAAAGTCGTGTCGCGCAAGGGGTCTTCAATGGAGATAACTCCGGCCAGTTCCCCACCAATGGCTAAATAGAGAAGGGAGCGCCCCTCTTGGGCCTGTTGGCCGATAAAATCTTCTAGAGCTGAAACGTCGACTTTTTCATCGCATTCCACAAAGTGGCGGCTCCCGATGATGACTCTTTTTTCGCGCCATTCTGAAACAACACCATGGGCCAAGATGTATTTGACTTTAGCGTGCTCTTCTTGGTGGTGGAGGTTTTCAATTTCAGCTTGTTTGACCACTGCTCGAGCCACCGGGTGGGGGAAGTGCTCTTCCAGGCAGGCCGCAAGGCGCAAGACCGAGGTGCGGTCGTAGGAAGGGGCTGCCACAACTTCGGCCACACTGGGGGTGGCATTGGTGAGAGTTCCCGTTTTGTCAAAGACTATCATGTCGGCTTCGGCCAAAGTCTCTAAATATTTCCCACCTTTAATTAAAATGCCGTTTTTGGCTGAATCTTTCATGCCGGAAAGCATAATTAAAGGAGTGGTCAGGCGCAAGGCGCAGGCGTAATCCACCGCTAAAACAGAGCTGGCCCGCATGAAATTGCGAGTAAAAAGCCAAATTAAACCGGAGAAAATGAAGGTGAATGGCACAGCCATATCAGCCAGGCGTTCGCTGCGGCTCTGGATAGAGGCTTTAGTTTTTTCCGAATCATTTATGAAGTGCAAAATTTTCTCAAGGCGGGTGTCTTTGCCTAAATAGCTCACTTGAACTAAAATCTCGCCTTCTTCCACAATTGTTCCGGCAAAGACGGAAGCTCCTTCCCCGCGGTAAACAGCCAGAGATTCACCTGTCAAAGCAGCCTGATTAACGGTGGCCTCCCCACCGACAATTTGGCCATCCACCGGAATTACAGCCCCGGCCCGCAAAATGATGACATCATCTTTGGCCAGAGTGCTAAAGGGAATTTCGATTTCAACACCATCTTTTAGCACCCACACGTGGGAAATTTGCAAAGCTATGCTCTCTTCTAATTTCTCACGAGAGACCTGCTTGACCCATTCTTCTAAAATTTCGCCAAGTTGCAGTAAGAAGATAGTCATGCTGGCAGTGCTGAAGTTGCCAGTGATTAAAGCTGCGCCAATGGCTGCGGCATCTAAAAGTTCCACATTACACTTTAAGGATTTAAGCGACAGGAGCCCTTTGAAAATAAAGGGAACAGAGGAAATTAAAGTGAAAGCTGTGGCCACAGGCATGGGTAGAAACAAGCGCCTCAGACTATAGCCGGTGATGTGCCAAAAGATACTTGGGGTTTTGGCTTGGATTTTTTCCGGAGATAAGGGCCCGCTGAAAACTTCGGTTAGATCTGAAGCCAAAAGAGAAAGGGCACTTTGCCGCGCCCGATCATCTTCGTAATAGACGAGCACGCTTCCGGTGAGATGGTTCACTTGAATTTTGGCCAAACCCGGCAAACTACCAAGCTCTTTTTGCAACAAAAGAGCTTGGCGGCGGCTTAATTTAACATCTGTGCGAAAGCGAGCTCGCCCGCTGGCGGGACCTTTGCGGGTGGCTGTTTCGTGGACTAAATAAAAAGGTAAAATCATCAAGGTTCTTGGCGTCTTTTTTCAGCAGTGTCTTGGGCTTCGGCCACTAAGTCTTCCACGTTTTCTTTAACGGTTTCAACTTGGGTCATCACTGCGTTTTTAGCGTCAATGCCGTAACTTAAAAGGCTTGCGGCAAGGGGTTTCATTTTATCTTTGTTTTTACAAATGGCCACTGTGGCCAAAGAGCCGACAGCTAAGCCGCCTAAAAAGAAAAGGACATTTCTGGTGAAAAACATGAGTTTGCTCCTAGATAATAATTTTTTATTGCGAATAAAGTTTTTACTAACTTTACAATTAGTATAGCAAAGAGAACGGGAGAGTCAAGGGTGCTATTTGAGAAAAAGCAATAAAAAATAAGATTTTTCACTTATTTAGCTTTGTTGAGAATCAATTTCAGACCTGTATTTTTACTTGAGAATCAATAGCATAGCAGGTCTTTTTGAGACTCATTAGCATGAAAAAATTCAATCTCGCTCATGCCTTCTTCTCTCTCGTCTGGTCTGTTTCTTCCAATCGGGTTCATCGCTGTATTTGCCGGGCTTTTTGCCTTTATGGGTCTCAACGGAAGTCGGCGGTGGTGGGCTGAGAGGGAAAGAGCCGGCCTCTTTCAAACTCTCTTTTTTCCCCTTATTGGCAGGGGCTGTTTCCTCTTTGGGAGGAATCGGAGGCCCTGTGAGGAATTGCGAGTTTATTTCAGTAGTTAGCCATAGGCGTTCAGAATAGGGCTGTAGCAATGCCCCCCCTTGTTTAGCAGCTTGGGCCCGAACTGTTACGACTACTGCGTTGGCCGATAAGCGCTTGGCTAGTTTTGCTGCCTGCTCTTGGCTTGCCCACAAGCGCACCACCTCATCGCCTGTTTTCGGCGAAAGGCCTCGCTCGGAAATCACAGCCCAAGCAGCCATCTTTAGTGGTAAATACAATAGTTTGGGTAAAGTATTAGCTTCGGGTGCCTCCGGCGGGAGCGAGGCTAACTCTGGTTTTAAGCGAATGTCGCCGTCGATTATGTCCACCTGCGCTTGCCCCTTTGGCTGATTGGCCAGCATGGTCAATTGACCCTCACGCACCCCACGGAATCCCTCTTCGTCACCTAAGGCACTGAGCAAAGCTTTCAGGGGCACAAAACCTTCACTGTTTGGGTGGAGCCCAAATTCGTCCGGTTGTACCCCGAGGATATAGTGGAGCATTTTTTCCAAATTATTTTGTTTTTGTGCTGTTTTTTGAGCCACAGGAACCTCCGATTTGTGATAATATTACATTATATCTCATTTTGAGATTTTTGGCTTCATTCATTTAGAGAGCCTCCACGGCTGACGCATGAGATTTGAAAATTATTTTTGTGATTGTTTTGAGGGCTCATTTGGGGGCGACTTCCGCCTCTCGACCGTATTTTAGGGCCTAAAGTTCGCATTCGCTCACAAGCGTCCCTAAAATGGACGGTCTCGCTCTGGAAGTATCCCCTTCATTCGCTCCGGGGTTCGACGTAATTCGGTCGTAAAATTTCTCATGTGTCGACCCTGTAGAGAAGCTCTGATATTATAAACTATAACGCAACAAATTGAGGATATATGTTTGAGAAAATGGCGCAAATTGAAAATAAGGCTGAAAGGGCAGAGCTCTTTACTTCAACTCATTTTTTGCTGCGCACTTTAGGAGTTGCCAGTGAATTTTTGGCTTTGATTTGCTTTGTGGTTGGTGGCGCTTGGCTTTTGGGTTCGGAGTTGGTTTCCCAACTTGGGCTTGAACTTGGCTCTGGGCTTACGATCTTAGCTATGGTCTTGTCTGCTATTGTCTTGCGTCTTCCTTGGCAGTTGGGCCAAATAAAATTGGAAATGGCCTTTGGCTTAGAGCCGCGACCCTTTAAAATAGCCGCCGGGCGGAAACTTTTTTTAAATTTGCGACGGGGATTAATTGTTTGGCTCTTTTTGTTTCTTCTCTATTGGATTCTTGTTTCAAGTGACCTTTTTTGGTGGGCAATAAGTGGAGCTTTCTTGGGTTTTATCGTTTGCGCCATAGACTCCTGGCAGCCAAGGTGGTGGCGGCCGGTGACTTTGCGTCCTTTGGCTTCCGAAGAGCTATCTGCGGACTTTTTAGAAAAACTCGCCCGCTGGCAGCCGAAAATACTTCTACCTTCTGAAAAAATAATGGTCTCCACCACTTTTTCTCCCTTTTTGGAATTGCCGCGTTTAGAAGGTTTGGGAAATAAGAGACTTTTAGTAATCCCCGAACGTGCTTTGGCCTCGTTTACTCCACAAGAAATGGAGGTCTTAGTGACTTCCTCTTTAATTTCCTCAATACTTAAACTGCCGCAAAAGCTAATGTTTCTGCGCTTTTGTGTGGTGGCAATTTCTTTTCCCATTGCCGCTATTCTTATAAGTAGTATTGGCCATTTTTGGTGGAAATATCCGCTTTTTTTAAACCCTGCTTTGGCAAGTTTAATAGCGCTTTCCCTTTGGTTTGGGGCTTATCTGGTTACTTTGAGCCAAAACTTTTTAATGCGAACCTTAGCTACCCAACTGGGAGCTGCCGCCGGGATTTTACTTGATGATCAAAAATCTCTGGCTTCAGCTTTGAGCACTTTGGCTGATAAAAATTTAGAGCCGGAAAACATCCCGGCCTGGCAAGAGCTTTTTCGTCCGCTTTTCAGCCGAGTGAGATTTCTAAAGAAGGTTCACCAGCAGGAGCATCTGGCTAAAATGCCCAAATGAATAAGAGCGTGTTTTATAAACAACTTTTCGGTTCTCTTTTTACCCTGAATTCACTTGCTTTTTCGTCATGTATGTCAAATATACTTCCTATAAAAGCAAGCTCAGCTTTTGCAATATAACTCGAAAATTCATTTTATGTAAACTCACTTAACTTCACTTTACATAGGAAAAATAATGCTAGGGCGTTCTACTAAAGTTGAAATCGACTTGGCTGTTTTGCGTGAGAATATGAAGGCTTTACAAAGTCTCCTTCTGCCGCAAACGGCCTTTTGTGCGGTGATCAAAGCCGATGGCTATGGTCACGGGGCCGCCGTTGTGGCCCGCGAAGCTTTGAAAATGGGGGCGAATTATTTGGCGGTGGCCATTTTAGAAGAGGCTGTGGCTTTGCGTGCAAATGGCATCACCGGCCCCATTTTGATTATGGGGCATAGCCCCGAGAGTCAAGCTCCCTTGGTGGCGGCCCACGATTTAACGGCCGCGATCTTTTCTCTTTCCCAAGCCGCCGCCCTTCAAGGGGCCGCCGAAAGTGCGGGTCGGCAGGTGAAAGTTCACCTCAAAATTGAAACGGGCATGGGGCGTTTGGGGATTTTTCCGTCAGATGCCTGGGAGTTTATCAGTGCTTTGGATCGTTTCCCTAATTTAATTTTGGAAGGTATTTTTACCCATTTCGCCCAGGCCGACAGTTGTGATAAAGCTCACACCTTGCAGCAATTTGCCGTTTTTACAGAACTTTTGCGTTCTTTGGAAGGCCGCGGCTTACGAGGTGTCTTGCGCCATTGTGCCAATAGTGCCGCCATGTTAGATTTGCCTAAAACTCACCTTGACATGGTGCGCCCCGGCATCAGTCTTTACGGTTATTGGCCCTCGGAGGAGGTTTCCCGTCCTGTTTCTTTGCGGCCGGCCCTGAAATTTAAAACGAAGGTGGCCATGCTGAAATGGGTGCCGAAAGGGACAGGTCTCAGTTATGGCTGCACTTACGTCACCAAAGAGCCAACTCTCATAGCCACTTTACCCGTGGGTTATGCTGATGGTTGGAAACGGAATCTCTCCGGCCGGGCCTTTGTGCTTATTGAGGGAGTGCGGGCGCCGATAGTGGGGCGCATCTGTATGGATCAATGCCTTGTCAATGTAACAAATGTGCCCGGTGTTACGGTTGGTAGCGACGTTCTGCTCTTTGGCGGCCCGGAACTTCCGGTGGAGGAGGCAGCTGAACTTTTGGGCACAATTAACTATGAGATGTTAACGACCATTGGCACAAGAGTCCCTAGGGTTTATTATTGAGGAAAATGCTTTGACTTCATTATTGGAAATAGATAACTTAGCCATCAGTTTTGAGCGCGGCGCAAAACCTGCCGTGCGGGGTCTTTCCTTGCGCCTTGAGGCCGGGGAGCTTTTAGGCGTTGTGGGGGAAAGCGGTTCGGGTAAGAGTTTGTCGGCCTTGAGCCTTATGGGGCTACTTCCGCCTGCGGCCAGTCTTGATGGCGGCTCCATTCGCCTCAAGGGGCAAGAGCTTACGACTCTTCCGCCAGACGCCCGGCGAGAGCTTTGCGGTCACCACTTGGGCATGGTCTTCCAAGAGCCTCTGACGGCTCTCAACCCTGTTTTAACGATCGGGGAGCAAGTGGAGGAAATATTTCGCTTGCGGGGGGGGCTAGGGCGAACTGAGGCCAAAGCGGCCACTTTAGAGATGTTGGCTAAAGTCGGCCTGGCCAATCCTACCGAGGCCGCTAGCAGCTATCCCCACCGTTTTTCCGGCGGGATGCGCCAGCGGGTTGTCATTGCCATTGCTTTGGCTTTAAACCCGGAGATATTGGTGGCCGACGAACCCACCACTGCCCTTGACCCCACCATCGCTGCCCAAATTTTAGCTTTGTTGGCGAATTTGACAGCGGAAAAGAATTCCGCTGTGCTCTTTATTACTCACAATTTGCGTCTGCTCCACGGTCTGGCTAAACGTGTTTTAGTTATGTATACGGGCCTGGCTTTGGAGGAGGCCCCGGTGCCCAGGATTTTTGAGCACCCGGCCCACCCCTATACCCAAGGTTTATTGAAGGCTTTGCCCCCCGGTTTAAATGAAGCTCTGCCCGAACGCCTCAGCCAAATTGCCGGGGCTCCCCCTGTTTTAGGAGCTTGGCCCGCCGGTTGTCCATTTGCGCCCCGATGCTCGCAAGCTTGGGAATTATGCCGCAAGGATCTGCCGCCCCTTTATGAATTAGGGGAAGGCCACCGGGTGCGTTGCTATCTCTATCGCAATGGCGGGGGGGAATAATGCTGAGTTTAACCGATGTTCATAAGACTTTTCGTCCCAGCCAAAGTTTGGGAAAAGAGTTGGCCGGATTTTTCAAAGGTTTGAAGTTTGCTAAGAAAAACTCAAATTTGGTTGAAATGGACGGTGGAATTCGGGCCGTGCGTGGCGTCACTTTAGAGGTCAAACCGGGGGAAATTTTGGGTGTTTTGGGAGAAAGTGGCTCCGGCAAATCGACTTTGGGTCGGCTCATGGCCGGGCTTTACGCGCCAACTTTCGGGCATGTTTCCGCTGCCGGGCGCAACTTGGCTACTTTTAATCGTGACGATTGGAAGTCCTTTCGCCGCCAAGTGCAAATAATGTTTCAAGATCCCGTCTCTTCCCTCAACCCCCGTTTAACAGCCGGGGCAACCTTGGAAGAGGGCCTGATTATCCACGCTCTTGGAACCCCTCGAGAGCGGCGGGAGCGAGTGGAACAGCTCCTCGGGGAAGTGGGTTTGCCTTTGGAGGCTCGCGGACGTTACGGTCATGAGTTCTCCGGCGGCCAACGTCAACGCCTCAGTCTGGCTCGGGCTTTGGTGCTGAACCCGGAAGTTGTCATCGCCGACGAGCCCGTCTCGGCTCTCGACGTTTCCATTCAGGCGCAAATTATTAATCTGCTTTCAGATTTGCGGGCCAGTCGTGGGCTCACTTTAGTTTTAATAAGTCACGATTTACCCTTGATGCGGGTTATGGCTGACCGTTTGGTTTTGATGTATGGGGGCTTACTCATGGAGGTGGTGGATAAATCTTTGCTGACCAAAGTCCCCCACCACCCTTATTTGCGTTCTCTTTGGGCTTCGGCCGAAGGGGGAGAGGGTATGATTTTAGCAGGCGAGCCGCCTGACCCTCAGAATCCACCCCTTGGTTGTCCTTTTCACCCCCGCTGCCCGGAGGCTATCGCCGATTGCCGGCATGAACAGCCCCTTTTGCGGGAGCTACTCCCCGGCTTTGCTTGCGCTTGTTTTTTGCGCTAAAATTGACAATTTAGCATTCAAGGAATATGAATATGGAAGAGCAAATTCTCCGACCAAGTAAAAAAAGCCTTCGGCAAGCCGGGGATATTTTACGTAATCTCGAAAGTTCAACAGATGACTTTCGGTTCGCCATGGGAATTCTTTCTCAATGGCGTCAGCTTCACTCATATCCAATTAATACATTTAATGTGTATTTTCGGCGTGCGATTAAAAATTACCCCAATGCTTTGATTGCTCAGCGTTTGAAGCGGGTGCCATCTATTATCGATAAACTTAGGCGTTTTCCTAAAATGAACTTTGACAGAATGCAAGACATTTGCGGTTTCCGGATAATTTTAAAGAATCTGTCTGATGTTTATGCTTTGCATAGTTACTTTGTCAGGTCTAAAACTTTAAAGCATGAATTGATACTTCCTCCCAAAGATTATATTAAAGAACCGAAAGAAGATGGTTACCGCAGCCTTCATCAAGTTTTTAAATATAATAACAAAACATTTATAGCACTCAATGATTTGCGGATAGAATTGCAGTTGCGAACTGATTTGCAACACTCCTGGGCTACAGCAGTAGAAACCCTCGGCATTGTGGAAAAATCATCTTTTAAAACAGGGGAGGGAAGTGAGCAGTTTAAGGAATTTTTTAAATTGACCAGCCAGCTTTTTGCTTGGGCCGAAGGTGGGAAGCGTTTGGTCGATGGTGTTGATTATAGTAGTTTTTTAAATGAATTAAATTTTTTGGAAAATGAGTTGCAAATTTCGCAAAAGCTTTCCGGCTTGGCTCTTTCGGCAAAGCATATTGAGACAGTATCTAAAGATTCAAAAGGTTATCATTTAATGGAGCTCGATTTACGCAAAAATCATATTCATCTCGTTGCCTTTCCCGGAACACAGTTGGAAAAGGCTGAGAGTTTATATAGCTTAGAAGAAGAAAAAAAGCGGGGGAATCCGTATTTTTCCGTAATTTTGATTTCAGCCGGAAACTTGAAACAGATTAAGAAAGCCTATCCCAATTATTTTTTGGATACTAATAAATTTATAAGTAAATTTAACCAGTTAAAAGATGAACTTCGCAAGGTCTCATCTCAATCTAAATAGGCAACGGGGCATGAGCTGATGCATTTGCCG